>DASWTQ010000526.1:0-7800 GCA_036402055.1 Herpetosiphonaceae bacterium | reverse complement strand
AGCGGCAACCGTCGTCGCCACAAGCGCTACCGCTGTCATCAGCAGCAGGCCACGGCGCAGCCCTACGGTGCTGCCTAATCCACGCGCAACCTCTTCACCCAGGCTCAGCGCATTCAAGTCTCGCGCGAGCAACACCGCCAGCGGCACAAACACAACGACCCACGGCAGCAGTGCCCAGACCTCGCTCCATGTGCTGCCATAGACGCTGCCGGTCAGCCACACCAGCGCTCGCTGGACAGCGTCAATGTTGCCGAAGGTGATCATCACGGATATGAGCGCGGAGGCCACCGAGCTAAACCCGACGCCCACGAGCACAAGCCGAATCGGCGAGTCACCGCCGCGCCAGGCCAGCAGATAGATCATGCCGGTGATCAGCAGCGCGCCGGTGAACGTTGCAGTTGAGATCACGACGCCAGGAACATTGCGCACCACGACGATCAATGTCACCGCGACGAGCCCCGCGCCCGAGCTGATGCCGAGAATAGCGGGCTCGGCCAGCGGATTGCGCGTCAGCCCTTGCAGAATCGCGCCCGCCACACCCAGGCCCAGGCCCACCAGCGCCGCGACCAGCATGCGCGGCAGGCGAAGCGTATTCACGATAAAAGCATCGGTCGGGTTGCCTGTCGGCAGGCCGAGCACGGTACGCACCACGTCGAGCGACGCGACCGGATACTCGCCGACGCCGATATTGATCACCATAGCCGCCAGCGTCACCAGCAGCGCGCCGAGCAGCACGATCGGCACACGTCGATCGACGCGAAACGAGATCGGCAGGCGGCGCGGGCGCACCACGAGCCAGGGACGTGTGATCATCGTTTGACCCTCCAGCGTACCAGATACACAAAGACCGGCCCTCCCACCAGCGCGGTCATAATCCCGACCGGCAGCTCAAACCCGGACAGCACCAGCCGCGCCAGAACATCACACAGCACAAGGAAGATCCCGCCGACCAGCGCGGCATACGGCAGAATCCAGCGATAATCCTGGCCCACCAGAAAGCGCGTGATATGTGGGATCACGAGGCCGACAAAGCCGATCGGCCCGGCAACCGATACCGCACCTCCCGCCAGCAGCACGGTCGCGATCGCCGTGAGACCCTTGACCCATCCGGTCCGCTGGCCTAAGCCACGCGCTACATCGTCGCCCAGCGAGATCGTCGTGATCTGACGACCAAGCGCGAACGCAAAGACTAATCCGACCAGCAGATAGGGCGCTACCTGAAGCAACAGGTTGAGATCGCGTCCCGCCACCGAGCCGGCCAGCCAGAAGCGCACTTCCTCAAGCGTGCGCTGGTTCAAAATCAAGATGCCGGTCGTCAGCGATGTGAGCAGCGCCGTGAAGATCGCTCCGGCCACCGTGATCTTGAGCGGCGTCGGACCGCCGCGTCCCAGTGAGCCCAGCCCGTACACGGCGATCGCAGTCACCGCCGCGCCGAGAAACGCAAAGAGCGCATATATCCTGAGCGAGCTGATGTTGAGGAAAAAGACCGCGCTCACCACGCCGAGAGACGCGCCGGTTTCGATCCCGAGAATGCCCGGATCGGCCAGCGGATTGCGCGTCAGCCCCTGCATCAGCGCCCCGGCGACCGCCAGCGCCGCGCCGACAAGTGCCGCGATTACGGCGCGCGGCACACGCAGCGTGCGAATGATCAGATGCTCCATCGACGACGGATTATAGGCAACCAGAGCCGCCCAAACATCTGCTGCCGCAATATCCGCCGTCCCGAAAGCAATGCTGGTCATCATCGCAACCGCCAGCAGCGCCGCACACCCAAGCAGGCCCAGCAGCAGAACCGGACGCGAGCGAACGACGCGCAAAGGCCGCGCGGTATGGACCGAGGAGGTCATAACACATTTCCTGTGGCGCAGATCGGCTGCCCGACATGCAGCTGATCGCGCGGATCGTCGGCGATATGTTCCAGGCTGGCGACGCTATACTGTGGGTAGGCGTACAGCGCGGCCTGGCCGCTGGTGTGAATGGTCTCGATACGCTGGCTCAGCTCGACACGCGCCCGATACGCGCCCGAGTCCTTCCCATCAGGCGCTGCGTAGTCAATGCGAACCTCAGCCCACGCCGGATCGTCTGGCTCGTCTGTGCCGCTCTGTGAGCGCTGCTCCTGGCTCAGGATCTGCCCTGTTTTGGCGTAGTCGCGCCAGGACCAGCCATGCCGAACAAATAGCTCGCGCTCAAGCACCTGAAGAAACGGCGCCGGCAGCCCGGCCCAGCCGCGATAGTGCGCGTAGAGACGCGCCAGGTCGCCACTCTCGTGCGCGAGCAGCTGCGCCTCCTCCGCTCCGATGTAGGCCCAGTAGCTGCCGTGCGGCATGTCCATCAGCGTCGGCGCGAAAACATGGCCGCCAAAATGCGTCGTGCGCCAGACGCGCAGCTTGCCGCCGGACTCGGCCGCGATGCGGCGGAGCTGTCGGTAGGCCGGATAGCCGAACTTGGAGCAGGCCGCATCCACGGTGCCATGCGTACAAACCAGCAGATCGCGCACACCGTCGGCCGGCTGCCGGAAAGCTTCAAAATCGCCGAGCAGCTCAGGTGCCAGCGCCAGCGCGTAGGCCAGCGGCCCGATCTGATCGTCAGGCACCAGGTACTCGCTCTGGTCGAAGCGCGCAAACGGGCCGTCGGGCAGCTGCCAGCCGATGACGCGACGATAGCCCGGCACAGAGTAGTCGGCGTCGGGAGCGATCATCTGCGGCAGAATACGCAGTTCCCCGGTACGCTGGTACTCGCTGCGAATATGCTCCATCAGCGCCAGAATCTCCGGCGGCATACGCTGCGTATCGCCATAGATTGTTGCCGGCCAGGGCAGCGGCATCTCGACGGCGAGAACGGTATCGAATATTCCGCCGCCTGAGCCGCCGGGATCAAGGCCGGCCTGTCGCGCGCAGACCGAGCAGAAACGTGAGTCGGGTACACCTGTCATGGTACGATCTCCGTCCGCAGAGAGAACCAAGAACCAAGAACCAAGAACCGAGAACCAAGAACCAAATACGCAAACACGCATGAATATAGCGCACTGTTCTTTGCTTAGCTGTTCTGAATCTATATGCGTTAGCGCGTCAGCATCGCCGTGGTAGTTGCCGTCGCGCCGGGAGCGCCGCCCTTGAGCGCCGTGGCAAGCTGCGGCACCAGCTCATCGTGGACCAGCGGTAAGCTGAGCACGCTGCTGTACACCAGCGCTGGCCCGACAAGCTCGCCGTTGCCGGAGGTATCCAGGAAGATCACGCGCCCTTCTTTCACGGCGTCGAGCTGCTGATAGATCGGATTGCTTTCGATCGTCTCGCGCTCGGCAGGACTCACCGTCCAGATCAACACATCAGTATCCAGCAGATCCAGCTTCTCGCCGCTGATTGTGCCGTAGAACGCGTCACCGGCGATCGTGGTCAGCTCGTCGGGCAGCTTAAAGCCGAGCGAGGATAGGTAGCGCTGGCGCTCGTGCTGCGGGCCTGAAAAATAAAATTGTCCGTCCGGCGCCGGCGCTGCGATCGTGGCGGTCGCGCCTTCGAACTCGGGATGCTCCGCGCGGATCTGCGTGAAGCGCTCCTCCATGTTGGCAACCAGATCCCTGGCCTTCGTCTCCTGACCCAGCGCCTGGCCGATGATCAGCGTCTGCTGCTGCCAGGGCACGCCAAAGTCAACATAGTCCTTCGACTGCGCCACGGTCGGCGCGATTGCCGACAGAGTTGTGTATTCTTCCTGCGTAATGCCCGACGAAACGCCAATAATCAGATCCGGCCGTAAGGTCGCGATCGTTTCGACGTTCAGATCGCCAAAGGGCATGTTCAGGATCTCGGGCTTGTCGCTGCCCAGCTCATCCTGTGCCCACGGCCAGACTGCCTGCGCCGTATCGCCGAACCAGTAGCGCACCGCAACCGGCTTGACTCCGAACGCAAGCAGCGGGTCTTGATCGCTATAGCCTAGCGAAACCACGCGCTGTGGAGCGGCAGGAATGGTTGTTGTTCCATACTTATGCTCGATGCTGACCGGAAATATCTGCTCGGCGGCGGATGGAGCCGTGGCCGCTGTGGTGGCTTGCTCGGCGGCGGATGGGCTGGCTTGCTCGGCGGCGGGCGATCCCGTAGCTTCCTGTCCAGCGGGTGTGCCGCCACAAGCGGCCAGCAGCGCGATCGCGGCGAGCAGGATCGACAAACGAACGATCATAGAAACTCCTTCTCGTAGATGCATGAGGTAATTTATTATGTCAAACTATTGATAGCGCTGTCTGCTCCGCCGATCCGTTGCCGGCGTTCGGCACAGGTGAAGCATTTTGGGTCAGGCCGTAGGCAATACACAGCGGCACGCCCGTGCGCGGATCGGGGATTACGGCGCCTTCCACGCCAAACACAGTGCGCAGAAGCTCCGGCGTCACGACGTCGGCAGGCGCGCCGGAGGCCATCACGGCCCCACGTTTCATCGCGACGATGTGCTGAGCATGGCGGGTGGCGTGGTTGAGGTCATGCACAACCATTACGATCGTGCGACCTTCGGTTTGATGCAGCCGCTCAAGCAGGTGCAAAACCTCGATCTGGTGCGCCAGGTCAAGAAACGTGGTCGGCTCGTCCAGCAGGATGCAGCTCGTCTCCTGCGCGAGCGTCATCGCGATCCAGGCGCGCTGGCGCTGACCACCGGAGAGCGCATCTACCGGACGCTCGGCCAGCTCGGTCATGCCGGTCAGCGCCAGCGCCTTCTCCACGGCGCTCTCATCTGTGGCCGACCACTGCTGGAACCAGGATTGGTGCGGATAACGGCCCTGCGCCACCAGCTCGCGCACAGTCAGCCCCTCGGGAGCGACCGGCGACTGCGGCAAGATCCCGAGCTGAGTCGCCAGCAGCCGCGTAGGCAGCTTGTGAATATCCTTGCCATCGAGCAGCGCAGCGCCGCCGCGCGGATTGAGCAGTCGCGCCAGGCCACGCAGCAGTGTACTTTTGCCGCAGCCGTTCGGCCCGACGAGCGCCGTGATCTGCCCGCTCGGGATCGTGATGCTCATCTCATCAATAATCACGACCTTGTCGTAGGCCAGTGTAAGATGTTCTGTCTGGAGTGCGCTCATAGCTGTCCTGGCAAAATGGCCGAATACTAGTGATTACGGTACACGATTTATGCACGACTGTCAACCGTTATGACAGTGATAATCATTATACTTCTTGATAAATCCTAGTTCGATAGTGATTATCATTCCAATAAACACTTGACAGTCAAAGCCGGCACGGCTACGATTGATCCACGCATAGCCAACCATCGTCTACCGGAATCTAGCGAAGGCGCCATCCTCCACGATGGAGCGGAACATCGCTATCTCCAAAGCGGCGAGATGGATTGTGTTGCGCCAAATTAAGATCGTCTGCTGCATCTCTATGGACAACCAGCAATCGCTGCTGGCCTGCACTCGTCGCTCGGGCATGATCAGCGTTCCGTCGAAGCTGGTCAGAAGGAGGTGATGCGTGTCCATCTCCACCGACATGCGATCGACACCTGTTTGTCGTCTCATACATCATCCTGTTGTTCCGTACTTGATGCAGCTAAAGAGGCTTCTATGAAAAAGGCACACTCTATCCGTCTGCTGGTTGCGGTGTTCATGATGCTTATGTCAATCACACCTGCGCTCGCCGCTGCTCCCGCCAACGACGATTTCGCCAGCGCTCAGGCGATCGCTGCGCTGCCGTTTAGCGCCACGCTCAATACCGCCGAGGCCACATTCGCCGAGGACGATCCGCCTTGCTCCAGCAGCAGCGCGACCGTCTGGTATAGCTTCACGCCGACTGAAGATATGGGGATCGAAGCCAATACCTTCGGCAGTAACTACGATACGACGTTGAGTGTGTATAGCTCAAGCGGTGGGCTCTCACAACTCGCCTGCAACGACGATACCGATGGACAACAATCACGGGTGCGCGTGGCCGTGACTGGCGGCGTGACCTACTATTTCATGATTGCGGCATATCACGACAGCAGTGGCGGCGAGCTGGTGTTCTCGGTCAAGCCGTTTCCTTTGCCGGAGCCGCTCACGCTCGAACTCCAGCTCGCCGGCATCGCCACAGTCGATCGGCAGAGCGGCACGGCAACCGTGAATGCCTCGCTCACCTGCTCGCGACCCGCGAACGTGTCACTTAACGGCCTGCTTTCGCAGCAGATCCTTCGCAATACCTTCGTCCAGGGCTATAGCCACAGCGAGACCTATTGTTCCGGCACGATCCCGTTGAGCTTCAACATCAGTAGCGATCAGTCTCTCTCGCACTTTGGAAGAGGTCCGGCGAAATTCACACTGTATGCCGACTCATTTGACCACGATTGGGACAGACTGACCTCGACCGAAGCGCATGCACGTATCATCCTGATCGATGCACGCAACTGAAAGCGCCTGGGGGCGGCACCTTTCTGAACGCCTGGCTGCATTCATACGGATGTGGCTAGGCTTCCTGCTTTGATGAAGATCCATAGACGGCGCGGAAGCGAGTCTGCTGTGATCGATAGGAAAACCATAGCTGCCGGTGCCAAAATCCGGGAGCGCGCTGCATCTCTCCAGATAGATCGGAGACCAACACACTGCTTGACGCTGAGACAGAGCGTTGTGCGGAAACCGATCGTTCGCTGCTGAGGCTGATTAGGGCATTGCGAGATGAGACTGACAGTGCTACAGTATGGAAACCACACAAACTGTATCCGGCTGTGGTGTCACCCCTTTTTGTCGCACCACAATCCATCTCCATACGCCGCATCCGGTATGAGAGCTAGCACCCTTGTGATTAGCAACGGATGTCATTCTAGCGAGCGCAGGAGCGAACCAAGCATGTCAACTCGCGATAGCCTTTCTACGTGGAGTGTCTCTGAGGTGCTCTCTCACTGCCAGCACGAGCGAACCGTGTATCGTCAGGAGCAGATCGCAGCTTCGCCGGCGTGTGTTGAGCTGTTTCGACGAGCCTTCGCCGGCGATCAAGAAGCCTGGGCCGCTGTACATACTGCCTTCGCGCCGCTGGTCCGCGCCTGGGTCGGTGTGCAGCAGAAGCTGGAGTCCGACGATGTGTTGCAAGAAGCGTTTACCGCGTTCGCCCGCTTTGCGCCCCAGCATCCTCAGCTCGTGATGGGCGATGAGCTGGGTCGCGTGCTGGCCTTCTTGCGGCAGTGCACCAAAACGGCGCTGCTTATGATTCTCCGCAAGCTCAAGAGCGGGCCGGAGATTGTCGAAGATGAGGTTGCCGAGCAGGCGGCCTCACAACACGAGATCGGCGCTGTCGAAGATCGGCTTGCGCTTTATGAGCGGATACGCCAGCTGCTCAACACCGACGAGGAGCGTCTGGTCTTTACCTGTCGCTTTGTGTACGACATGAAGCCACAGACCATTCTGGCAACACACAGTGATAGGTTTGCGGATATGCAGCAGCTCAATACTATTATTCAGAGAATTGTTCGTCGCTTGCGGCAGGACGACGAGTTAAAGCAGCTTTGAGCCGCTCGTCGCCACCCAGGATGTTGGCGTCAGAGGGTGCAAGCCCTCTGGTAGAGACGAAGGAAGCTCGTTATGTTCAATCAACCGTGTACGCTGGATGAAGCCACTCTGCTCGACTACATCTCAGGCAGCGCATCGCCCGACATTCGCGCTGCTGTTGAAGGCTCGCCGGCGTGCCGCGCCGCTGCCGAGCAGCTGGCTCGTGAGCTGCGACCGCTGCTGCAAGCGATGTATCGCGTCACCTGTCCAGACCCGGATACGCTGGTTGCTTACCAGGAAGGGCGGCTCGACAGCACCAGCCAGCTGGTATATCGCCGGCATCTTGCGGAGTGCCCCCACTGCCGGGC
>DASWTQ010000525.1:0-8456 GCA_036402055.1 Herpetosiphonaceae bacterium | reverse complement strand
TTTGGGACTAAGAATCAGGAATGAACATAGGAACAAAGGAACAAGAGAACAAAGGGAGAGTCAAGCAAAGCTCTCAATCTGATCGCTCTCTTCTTTGTGATCGTGGTTTTCAAGCCGCTATTGTGTGATAGGTGAGTGAATGTTGGTACTTTTTGTTCTCTTGTTCCTTTGTTCTTTTGCTCTCCGTTAACTTGTCAGTCTCCGGCTGGTCTGGTATGCTCTCAGCGCCGCGTATGGCGCGGCTATGCTCCAGGCAAGATGTTATGCAGGATCTGTTAAATACTCCAAGCGTCGCGCCGCCGCTCCAGCGCTGGCCGTTCAGTGTCACAATCGCAATGCCCGCGTTCAACGAGGGCCACGCCATCGCCGAGGTGATCGCCGCAGTCCAAGCGGAGGTGCCCGAGGCCGAGGTGCTGGTGATCGACGATGCGTCGAGCGATGAGACGGCACAGGTCGCCGAGGCCGCAGGCGCGCGCGTCGTTCGTCATCCGTACAACAAAGGCAACGGCGCGGCGATCAAAACCGCGATTCGCAATACCCGCACCGATGTGCTCCTGATCATCGACGCGGATGGACAGCATAATCCCGCCGATATTTCGCGGCTATTGCAGTACATGGATCGCTACGAGATGGCGGTCAGCGTACGATCGGCGGAGTCGCACGCCTCGCGGGCGCGCGGCGTCGGCAACTGGCTGCTGGCGCGCTTCGCCTCCTACGTGGCGGGCATGGAGTTCGCGGATCTGACCTCGGGCTTTCGCGCGATGCGCACCGATGTGATCCGCGAGTTTGTGCATCTGCTGCCCAACCGCTACTCCTGGCCGACGACCAGCCTGCTCTGCTTTGCCAAGGCCGGCTACTCGATCAAGTTCGTGCCGATCGAGGCGCGCAAACGCTCGGGTGGCCAGAGCCAGCAAAAGCTGGTGCGTAACGGCTTCAAGTTCCTGACGATCATTCTGCGGATCGTGATGCTCTTCAGCCCGCTGCGAGTCTTCTTTCCGGTCAGCCTGATCATGCTGACGCTGAGCCTGCTGGCCTATCTGGCGAGCGTCTTTTTCGGGACCGGCGGCTGGCTCAAGATTCCCAACGCCACCGCCGCACTATTCACTGGCGCGATCGTCGTGTTTATGTTTGGCCTGATGGCCGAGCAGATCGTGGCGCTGGGGCTGATAGGACGGCGAGAACGATGAACAAGCTGCGTCCGCTGCTGCGTCTGGGCCTGCGGCTGCTCGGTCCCGCGCTGCTGCTCTACTTTTTGCTGACGGTCGATCTCCGCGCGGTCTGGACGACGATCCTCGCGACCGATCCCTGGCTGTTTCTGCTCTCGGTGGTGCTGGTTGTGCCGTTTCTGATCCTGAAGGCGGTGCGCTGGCAGTTGATCCTGCGCGCCTGGCAGATCGTGCTGCCGCTGCGCGAGGCGACCGCGCTCTACTGCATCGGGATTTTTCTAGGAGTGGTTACGCCCGGCCAGGCAGGCGACGCGGTGAAAGCCTGGTATCTACGCAAGCGGGGCTATCCGCTGAGCACCGGCCTGGCCAGTGTGGTCGTGGATCGGCTGTTCGACGTGGGCATCTCGGCGCTGCTGGCGGCGACTGGCCTGTACTTTTTCTGGGATATTCTGCCGGGCGGCAAGGCGCTCAACGTGGCGGTGGTGGTCGGATTGCTGGCGGCGGTCGTGGTGGGCCTGGTCTTTGCCAGCAACCAGCGGCTGCGGCTGTTTGTGCTGCAAAACGTGCTGCCGCGTGTCACGCCCAAAGTGCTGCGCGAGCGCATGGGCAGCGATAGCCTGGAGCGCCTGCATCTCACGCCGCGCCAGCTACTGATTATTACGCTGGTCTCGCTGGCGGGCCTGGCCTGGACCTATATTCGGATCTATATTTTGTTCCTGGCGCTGGATACGCCGATCCCGATCGGGCCGTTCATCGCGCTGGTAGCGATCCTTTCGATCGTCGGCGCTGCCTCTCCCGGCGGCGTCGGCACCCGCGACCTGACGATGGTGCTGGTGCTGAGCGCGGTGCTCAATATCGGGCCGGAGCAGGCTACCGTTCGCGCGCTCTCGCTTTCGACGCTGCTGCTGCTGCTCAACATCGAGAACGTGCTGATCGGCTTTTTGTACTCGCTGCGCTACCCGCTGGCCGAGGCTCGGCAGGAAGCGCTGGCCGAGCCTCAGTCGTAGCCGTCGCGGCAATCAGTAGTCGTCTTCAGATTTTCTGTCGATGCTGAATTTACCCAGCACAACGCCCGCCACGATCAGGATCGCGCCAACCGTGGCGCCCAGGCCGCCTTCCAGATCGTCGATCTTCAACGATCGGGAGCGGCCTTTCACAAACCCATTGATCTGATTCATGGCACGTACCATATCGTCGTTCTGACGAGTAGCGCCGGTCAGCGGAATCGAACCGCTCTTCGTGTTGAGCACAAGTCGATACCGGGCTGACCGGCTGCTGCGTCGTCCCAGCCGGCTGAAAAAACCGGTATCGCTTTTAAAGCTGGCGCCGGTAATGTCGCTGAGCTGGATCTCCTGTGAAGATGTGCGGAATTTATTGATCGACGAGATCACGCATTTATCGCCGATATTCGAGCCACGAAAACAGGAAAGCGTTACTTTGGATTCGATCAGAAATGCACAGGCAAGGCCGGCAAAGAAGAGCATAACGCCGACAAATAAGCCAGAGATTGAGTAGATGCGCATAGTGGTCCTTCGATGATGCTGTGGATGATGTGTATGCTTTACGGAGAAGTGCGCGCGAGGTTGCAGGTGAATATTGTGAGAGGTTAAGCAGAAGATCAGGCCCTCATCTCCCGGCCTCTTCTCCAGGCCCAGAGGGCGCCCCCCATAGGAGAAGGGGAGAAGTGAGGTACTGCTTTGTTCCTTTGTTCTCTTGTTGTCTCGTTCGTTCGCAGGCCCTCACCCCTGCCCTATGGGCATCCCCTGCCCTCGCTCAGTCGGGCTTCCGCCTTCGCTGCGGCAGGCGAGGGGCTTTTTGCGGTTCTTGGTTCTTTTTTGTTCTCTTGTTCCTTGGTTCTTGGTTCTTGGTTCTTGGTTCTTCTACTTCCCCCACGACAGCCCGGAGTTCGCATCGATCTGGCCGTTGTCCGTGAGCGCCTTGGTAGCGCCGGGAGCCAGCGCGCCGCCGGCAGTTTGTAGATCCATCACATACACATCGGTGCCGCTATCGCCGACCTGGATGTAGGCCAGCTGCGTGCCGTCAGGTGCCCAGGCTGGTGCTCGGGCCGTGCCGCTGGTGGTCAGGCGCACGGCACTGCCGCCGATCGCGGGATGCGGAATGGCCCAGACGTCGGTTTGGCCGTCGATGACCGCCGCAAACGCAAGCCAGCGCGAGTCGGGCGACCACACTGGATCGTAGGCGTTCTCAGGAATGCCGGAATAGGGCGACGATGTGCCGGTATTGGGATCGTAGAGCATGATGCGCTTGGGCTCGGCACCGCGCGGCACCTGTACATAGGCCAGCACTGATGCGTCGGGAGCCCAGGCCGGACGCTGAAGATCGTCCTCGTCGGAGCGCACCAGCAGATCGTCGTTGGTGGGCTGACGTGTGCCCAGCAGATCCAGGGAATAGCTATAGATCGAAAGGGGAAACTCAGCCGGCGGTGAAACGGTGGGCGGTGCGATCTGGGAAAGAAAGACCAGACTCTCGCTGTCCGGCGTCCAGGTCGGCGATCCGGCCCAGACAACCTCGTGCATAAACTCCTGGGTCCAGGGCTGCGATTGGCCGCCATTAAAGGTAACCTGCGTCGGCAGGCCGCCGTTCACATCCAGCAGATAGATGTCGGAGAAGCTTTCCTCGCGGCGAACAAACGCAATCCGGCTGCTGTCGGGCGACCACGCGGGATCGCGTGTCATGCTGTCGCGGGTAAGCTGCCGGGTTTCCTGGCCCTGATGTAGGTAAAGATTGCCGTCCTGCACGAACAGCAGCCGTCCATCGATCGAGACGCCGGCCTGCACTGCTACAGGACGAGCGGTGGGCTGAGCGCGAGGTGTGCTCTGCTGCGCGGGCTCAGCGGCAAACGAACAGGCCGCCAGCAGCGGCCCGAGCAGAAGCAGTCCGATGATCCGTCCAAACGTGCGTTTCATGAGCGGTGCTGTGATCCATCGATTAAGATACGTCGAATGCGATCCATCATCGGCACACGCAGGCCCGGCATCTCGCCGATTGTGTCGCTGGAGGTCCAGGGTGGAACCAGCGCCCGCAGCGCGCCGCGCGCCACGCGAAACGTCATCGGCGTGGACCCGATCGGATCGCCGTCGACATGGACCTCCAGCGGCATCGCGCTGCTGATCTGGATCTCGCGCGCCCGATAGTAATCCATGTCTGGATTCAGATTATACCGCCGTAAAAGAATGCTGAGGATATGCAGCGGCGCGGAGCGAACGTCCTGGCCCTTGATCACTGCCACGTCGAGCAGGCCGTCGGTGAGGTTGGCGTGGTGGGTGATCTGTAAAAAGCCGCCGTAGAGCTTGCTGTTGCCGACGACGACCATCAGCACGCGGCCTTTGATCAGGCGACCGTCGATGTTGATACGGGCGCGCGTGCCGTGCACTTCGCGGGCGGTCAGCAGCGCCTGAACAATGTAGGCCAGCAGGCCGAGCTTGCGCTTGGCGGCGGGATCGACCGCACGCGTAACGGCGGCATCGAAGCCGACGCCGGCCATCAGCAGGAAATAGCGATCGCCCGCCATGCCAAGATCCAGATTGACGATATGACCGGCACCCAGGCTGGTTGCGGCGTCGAGCGGTCGCAGCGGCAGCTTCAGCTCGCGCACCCAGACGTTGCCGGTGCCGACAGGCAGCACCGCCAGCGCCGTGCGTGTATGCGCAATGCCGTTGACGATCTCGTTGACGGTGCCGTCGCCGCCAGCCGCCACGACCAGATCGTAGCCTTGCTCGGCCGCCTCGCGCGCCAGGTTGACGGCGTGGCCCGCGTACTCGGTCGGCGTGAGATCGACCTGCCAGCCAAGCTCTTGCCAGGCATGCATGGCGGCCTGCACGCCGCCGACGTCTTCGGCGTTTCCCGCCCGTGGATTGAGCACAATCCGGGCACGAGTGGTGTGCTGGCTACCCTGCGTGGAGTCGCCAGCCGCATCGCCGATCACTCCTCTTCATCCTCGACTGCCGGCACACGCAGCGCCGTCGCCACCGCATCGATCGGCGTATCGATCCAGCCGCGTCGCAGCGCGTAGATCACGGCCTGTGTCCGATCGTTGAGCGAGAGCTTGCGCAGGATCGACGAGATGTGATTTTTCACGGTCTGCGTGCTGATGCCCAGGTTGTCGGCGATCTCTTTGTTGGAGCTGCCGGCGGCGATCTTCTCCAGCACTTCGATCTCACGGTCGCTGAGCGGCGAGAACAGGGAAAAATCGACATCGGCCTCGGTCGTCACGCCGCGATTGAGGTCGCGGAACTGCGACAGGATGCGCTGCGCGACTTTCGGCTCGTCGAACATGACCTCGTTGATCACATACTCGCCGCGAGCGACGCGCCGGATGATCTGCGCGAGCTGCACCGAGCTGATCTCTTTGGAGTAGTAGGCGGCCGCGCCTGCGCGCAGCGCATTGAAGGCTTGCTCATCGCTTTCGTGCATCGAGAGCATGATCACGCCCAGGCTGGGATAGGTGCGGTGAATATGCCGCGTCAGCTCCAGGCCGTCCATGCCGGGCAGGTTGAGATCCACGATCATCACGTCCGGGGGCGTGACGCTGATAAACTGGAGCGCATCTTCCGCCGAGGGAGCGTCGCCGACGACTTTGATGTCGTGCTCTTCTTGCAGGCTATAGCGTACGCCCTGCCGGAATAATGGATGATCATCAACGATGAGGAGGTTTATGGTGCGGTACATGCTGGAGTTGTCCTCCCTTGATCGGCCAGCCAGCGCTCAAATGCAACGACGGGATCGGCTAGCCCGATCAATCCCGCCGCCGCCAACACTCGATGCGTTATGACGAGCGGCAATCCAACCACGCAGGTGTACGATCCCTGCACGTGCTGAACCAGCCGTCCGCCGAGTCCTTGGATGCCGTATGCGCCGGCTTTGTCCATCGGTTCGCCAGTCGCCACATAGTCGGCAATTTCTGAATCGGTCAGCGGTGCCATCTGCACATCGGAGGCATCAAGCGCAAGCTGGAGGGTGGGCGCGGCTTGAGCGTGGCGATCGTCCAGCAGGGTTACACCGGTGTACACTCGATGAACACGTCCGGCCAGACGGCGGAGCATAAACCGAGCTTCGGCAGGGTCGCGCGGCTTGTTAAGCACGTCCCCATCGATGACGACGATTGTGTCAGCGCCCAGGATGACGCCGGTCACGCCTTCGTCGAGCGCTGCCATGACTTTGCGCCACGCAAGGAGGGTGGGATGTTGCGCTGTATCAAGCGGAAATGACGGCAGGCTTGCTGCCAACTCCGGTGGCATGGACCGGGATTCTTCCTCGCCCTGCGTCGCGATCGCGCTGAAATGCGGTATGAGATAGCGGAGCAGATCGCGGCGGCGTGGTGAGGCCGAAGCCAGGGTCAGCTGACGGTCGAGACCATCTTGTTCCAACAAACTAGCAGCCTATCTAGCATTCAAATATGCATAACCGTTGCAGCATCATAGCATCTCCGAATCGATCCGACAAGGTAACGACGTGCGATGGGTGACTCGTCATCGGGCGGGTAGGACAATTGGGGTATCAGCCCTGCGGGCAAACAAAGGAACAAACGAACAAGGGGACAAAAAGATTCCTGATCGTTTGTTCCTTTGTTCAAGGAAGCAGGCCCTCACCACCTGCTTCGCTTTCCCCCTCTCCCGCTGCGACAGGCGAGGGGGAATAGTGGTGCTGGCTTTTGTTCTTTGTTCTTTGTTCTCTGTTCTCTGTTCTTTAGGTTCTGGGTTCTAGGTTCTAGGTTCTTCGTCCTCCTCAGTCGTCGCCTGCTTCTGCTCAAGCGGGATGCGGCCGTACAAGGTAGTGAGCGCCGCCAGGCGCTGCGCTACATCCTCGCCGAGCTGATGCGGCTGGAGTCGCCAGCTCCAGTTGCCGATCGCGTAGCCGGGCTTGTTCATGCGCGCCTCGGTGCCCAGGCTCAGCACGTCCTGCATCGGGAAGATCGCGGTGTCGCCGACCGACATCAGGGCTACGCGGATGAAATCCCAGGCGATATCGTCGCCGTGAATGCCGAAGTATTGCTGAACATGCCGGCGGGCGGTGTCGTCAAGCGTGTGCCACCAGCCGAGGGTGGTGTCGTTGTCGTGGGTGCCGGTGTAGACGACCAGGTTGCGGTGGTGGTTGTGCGGCTGGTAAACGTTGGTGGGATCGTCGCCCCAGGCGAATTGCAGCACGGCCATGCCGGGAAAGCCGAACTCGTCGCGCAGCTCGTCGACGGCGCGCGTAATCAGGCCCAGATCCTCGGCGATGATCGGCAGACCGCCGAAGCGATCCCGGATCGCCGTGAAGAGCGCCGCGCCGGGGCCTTTGCGCCAGCGCCCGTTGAGCGCGGTCTCGTGGTCGGCCGGCACTTCCCAGTAGGCCTCGAAGCCACGGAAATGATCCAGCCGCACAATATCGACCAGCGTCAGCGTGATGCGGAAGCGCTCCAGCCACCAGTCGTAGCCGCGCCCCGCCAGCACGTCCCAGCGGTAGAGCGGATTGCCCCAGCGTTGACCGGTAGCGCTAAAATAGTCCGGCGGCACACCCGCGACTACCGTTGGCATGCCCTGCTCGTCGAGATAGAACAGCTCGGGATTGGCCCACACGTCGGCGCTGTCGGGCGCGACAAAGATCGGGATATCGCCGATAATCTGTATGTCGCGCTCGTTGGCGTAGCGCTTGAGATCGAGCCAGTGGGTGAAGAACTGCCACTGCAAGAACTTTTGGAACTCGATCTGCTCGGCCAGAGCGGCGCGATACTCGGCGACCGCCTGCGGCTCGCGCTTGCGGATCGGCAGATCCCACTCGCTCCAGGGAGCGCCGCCGTGCGTGTTTTTGAGCGCCATGAAGAGCGCGAAGTCGTCGAGCCAGGACTCGTGGTCGGCCTGGAACTGCTGGAAGGCGGCGCGCTGCTGCGGCTGCTGTCCGGTGACAAAGCTGGTGTAGGCGCGCTGCAAGATGCTCATCTTCCAGGAAATGACGGCGCCAAAATCGACGTGCTCAGCCGGAAACGCCGATGCCTGATCCAGCTCCGTCTGCGTGAGAAAGCCGTCCCCGATCAGGCGCTCAAGCGAGATCAGCAGCGGATTGCCGGCCAGCGCCGAAAGACTGGCGTAAGGCGAGTCGCCGTAGCTGGTGGGGCCGAGCGGCATGATCTGCCAGCGCCGCTGCCGGGCGGCTGCCAGCCAATCGATGAAGCGGTACGCGCCGCTCCCCAGATCGCCGATGCCGCCAGGGCCTGGCAGCGAGGTCGGATGGAGCAAGATGCCGCTTGCTCGTCGATCATACATAAGGCTCTCCAATCACATATTCAGAAGA
>DASWTQ010000524.1:0-6482 GCA_036402055.1 Herpetosiphonaceae bacterium | reverse complement strand
CGGCATCGCCGCTGAAGCGTACGTGATCACCGTGATCGGACGCCACTCTTTGTGGCCATCGCCGACCACGCCGACGCTGCGCTTGGGAATTTGCAGCCGCTCGACAACCGCGTCGCGCCACTGGTAGAGCAGCTCGATCGTCGGCACCACGATCAGCGTGCGCAGCTTGAGCCGCGCCAGCGCCATCAGCGCCACTACGGTCTTGCCCGCGCCCGTGGGCAGCACGACAACGCCGCGCCCCTCGTGGTTGAGCCAGCTTTCGATCGCCTCCGCCTGGTAGGGCCGTGGCTCGAACTGAAGCTTAGGCCGGTAGCCGCCCGCCAGCGCGTCGTCCTCGACGGCGGGCTCGTCGCCGGCCTCGTCGAGCAGCGCCGCGCCCAGCAGCGCATCGGGGTTATCTTCCAGCTCCGCCAGCAGGTCGTCGAGCATCGCCTGCTCGACTTCCATCGGCACGATAAATTTACGCTGCCTGCTTGCGCTCCGCATTCCAGAAGCTCTCCTGAACGTAGATCACATTGCCGTCGCGCACAAATGGCGTATCCGCAGGCTCCGGCGCTGTGTGTAGCTCTTCGACAATCAGCTGCGCTCGCTTCGGCCCGATACCCCAGATCTTTTGCAGACCCGCAACTGCCGCACGCTGGATCAGCTCTTCGGCGTCGTCGGCCTTCAGATCCTTGGTGATCCGCTCGGCCAGCTTCGGGCCGATGCCGGGAACATGCAGCAGCCGCTGCTGCCCGGTCGGCAGCTCACCTACCAGCTCATCGTACACGTCGCTGGTGCCGTCGAGCGCCAGCTTGGTGATGGTTTTGGTCAGCCGCTCGCCCAGAAACGGGATGCCCAGCGGCTGCTCGTTGCGCGCGCGCTCGGCGAGCGAGTGGCGGGCACGCAGCAGATTTCGGGCGGCGCGGCGATAGGCGCGGATGCGATACGGGTTGCCGTTTTGAGCGGTGAGCAGTGAGGATATGTTGAACAAAATTGCGGCGATTTCACGGTTCGTCATCGCTCTTCCCCTTTGTACATACTCGTTTCAACAACGTCTCGTAGAGACGATCTTTTGCACACTTTAGAATGTATGTTCGTATTATACCACAATTACTCTTAAGTGCAACACTGTAAACTCTTTCGGCGCTCGAAAAGGTCTGTGGTACAGCGTTTGCTACCAGAGAAATAACGTGACTAAACGAAAGGCCGGATCGAACTTAATCTATGGAAGTGTTCGATCCGATGCTAACAGGAGGACTACTCTGATGCGTAACATGCGTGGAGCTTTATGGGCGCTTGGTCTGGCCGGTGCGGCGTACGCCTGGCGCAATCGTGATCGCCTGAGCCAGCAATTCAACTCGATGAGCGGCAACCTGCGCGGCTCACAGCGAAACACCGACCCGCAGCAGCTGCCGGATCTGAGCCGCAGCGAGCAGCGCGACTTCGATACCTACACCAATCCGTCGTCGACGTTCAACGAGCGCGAGCTGGGCGGCACGTCGCTATAGCAGCCGATCGACGATTTGACAGGCGCTGAGAGAATATTAGGAAAGGAGCAGCCGTGCAAGTTTCCGAGATCATGACCTCTGATGTGCAAACAGTGACGCCCGATACCGATCTGGTGACGGTCGCGAAATATATGAAAGATCTGGATGTCGGCGTGATTCCCGTGGTCGAAGGCGAGCAGCTGGTCGGCCTGATCACCGACCGCGACATCGTGATCCGCGCAGTCGCCGCCGGCAAGCAGGCCAAAGAGTCGCAGGTGCGCGAGCATATGTCGCCCAGCCCGACGACGGTCTCGTCCAACGATAATGTCTCCAAAGCGGCCGAGATCATGGCGCGCGAGCAAATTCGCCGCCTGCCGGTTGTAGATGGTGGTAAACTAGTTGGGATCGTCTCGATCGGCGATGTGGCAGTCGACGCCGGCAAAGATAAGCTGACCGGCAACGCGCTTGAGCAGATCTCCGAGCCGTCGCGGCCACGCTCGTCTGAGGTAGGTCGCTAGCGCATTGTCGGGGAGAAGTGGGGAGCAGGCGACACTGTCGCAAATGGCCGGCGGGGATTGCTCCCGCCGGTCGATGTTTGGAAATTACCGGTATGGCACTACATTTATGGCATGACCTCGACCCTGGACCTGCGGTGCCCGAGGTTTTGAACGTGATCGTCGAGATTCCGCGCGGCTCGCGCAACAAGTACGAGTACGATAAGCGGACCGGCGCGATCAAGCTGGACCGGGTGCTGTACTCGCCTGTGTTCTATCCCGGCGACTACGGCTTCATCCCGCAGACCTACTACGACGACGGCGATCCGCTGGATGTGCTGGTGATGACCAACGCGCCGACCTTTCCCGGCTGCGTGGTCGAGGCGCGTCCGATCGGCATTTTCCATCTGCTCGATCGCGGCGAGGCCGACGACAAAATCCTGGCCGTGCTGCACTACGACCCGTTCTTCGCCGACATCAAAGACTATACCGAGCTGCCCGCGCACTTTCTCAAAGAAGTGACGCACTTTTTCTCGGTCTACAAAGACCTGGAAGGCGTGCGCACGGAAGCGCTCGGGTGGGAAGGACCGGAAGTTGCTAAAGAACGGGTTAAGTACGCGATCGATCATTACTGGGACATGCGGGCAGGACGATTAGGGAGAACATAACGTGGCTCGGCGCGCTCCACGGACAGAAACTAGCCAGGTAGCACACTCTGCCGGCGGCGTCATCTACCGCTACGATGGCGAGACCGTCCAGGTCGCGATGATCGCGACCAGCGGTGGGGCGCGCTGGGGCCTGCCTAAAGGCCACGTCTTTGTCGGCGAAACGCCCGAGGCCGCCGCGCAGCGTGAGATCCAGGAAGAGACCGGCCTGACCGGCGAGGTGCTCCAGCCGCTCGAAACGATCGAGTACTGGTTCCGCGCCGGCCGCACGCGCATTCACAAGTTTGTCGATCTGTATCTGCTGCGCTACCAGCAGGGCGAAGTCGTGCCGCAAGAGGCGGAGGTCGACGATGCGCGCTGGTTTAACCTCGACGAGGCGATCCTCACGGCCTCGTTTCCGCGCGAGCAGGCGGTGCTGGAGCGCGTGCGCGAGATGTGGCGGCGCGGTGAGCTACTCTAGCGTATCTGTGTTACCATAGGGATCTCAAGATCGATTTGGGGAGCAGCTGTCTGCTCCTCTTTTGGCGTGGGAGCAGAACTATGGTTACCAACGGACATATTTTTTCGCTGCAACGCTCGAATGGCGGCGTTCCCAAGCTGCCGATCCGCGAGGCGACCCTCACGGAGCTGGGATTGGAAGGCGATCGCCAGCGGGATACGCGCTACCACGGCGGCCCCGAGCGAGCGCTGTGCCTCTTCTCGCTGGAAGAAATTCTATTGCTCCAGTCGGAGGGCCACCCGATCTATCCTGGCTCGATTGGCGAGAACGTTACGATCGCGGGGCTGGACTGGACGACGATCAAGATCGGCGATTGCCTGGCGCTGGGCGAGGATGTGCTGATCCAGATCACGTCGCACGCGGTCCCGTGCAGCAACATCAAAGCATCGTTTGAGGACGGCAAGTTTTCGCGGATCTCGCACAAAACCCACCCCGGCGAGAGCCGGCTCTACGCGCGCATTCTGCGCACCGGCGAGCTGCGGGTTGGACAGGCGGTGCGCGTGGTGCCGCAGCCAGCCGTAGAACAGGTGACGGGCTAATCCTGGCAATGTAGCGCACACGCCGAGGTGTGCGCTTTGCTTCATTGCTACCCCACATACAGCTTCATACAGCTTTTGCCAGGCTTGCTCCTGGTTTGGGCAGCACCGGCAATGGTAGAACTAGTGCATCGTAATCGTCGCTCGATAAGGAACAGCACTATGCACTACCGTACGTTCTTCACCATTGCGCTCCTCGGCCTTGTGTCGCTCACTGGCTGCGGCAACTCACTTGAGCTAACCATAGCTTCCTATCCAACCGCCAGCACTAACGATACCAGCACGCAGATCGTTTTTAGCCGACGTATGGAAGGCATGAACAGCGATCTGTTTGTCATGGATAGCGAGGGAAAAAACCTCCGTCAGATCACCGACACGCCGCTGAGGGAAATCTACCCAAAATGGTCGCCGCATGGCACACACCTGGCGGTAGGTGCTATCCCGTCCGAAACCAGCGGTGGTGGATTTCACATCATGAGCATGCGCGCCGATGGCTCCGAGCGTGTCGACTACACCCATAGCAATGCTACCATAATGGGCCAGCTACCCACCTGGACACCGGATGGCGCGATCACCTATATCGGGGAGCCGGATCTCAGAATCTGGTCGCTCGATCCCGCAACTGCCGCCGTCCAACCTCTAACGCCACAGCGGCCCGAAGGCTGGACGAGGCCGTATCCCGCGCCCCCTGTGCCGACCGATGACCAGGGCACACCCGACTGGTCCAAAATTCCGACCCAGTACCAGGGCGCTTTCGACTGGTCACCGGATGGCTCCAGTTTCGTCACCTCGCTGTTCGGGAATATCGCCCAGGTCCGCGCCGACGGCATGAGCATGCGGTGGTTGACAGAACCCGGCGGCGAGCGCGACCGCTACGGCTTCCCGCAGCCCGGCGGCGATAGCGATCCTGTCTGGTCACCGGATGGCACACAGATCGCGTTTGTGCGCGAGGATGCACGCCCGTCAGCGGAGGATCTCGCCTCTTGGCGCAGAGATATTTTCGTGATGAACGCCGATGGCAGCAACGTGCGGCAACTCACAACCACGCGTGGCTTTGATCCGAGTCCAGCGTGGTCGCCCGACGGCAAGCGGATTGTCTTCGCGTCCGAGGGAGTGCCGCAACCTAATAAGAAAGCACAGCCCATCAACGACATTTTCGTGATCAACATCGACGGCTCAGGTTTGACCAACCTAACCAATAGTCCTGAGCATGAAATGACACCAGATTGGAAGCGCTAAACAACCAGGCGCTAGGTGAAAAAGGGCACGTCGTCGACGTGTCCTTTTTTGATTTTCTCTGCGCATGTAGAGGAGTACTTGAGTTCGTTTATACTAAAGATTATCGGCAAGATCCGTATATTCGCCCAAATGTTCGCATGGTATAATGGCGACGAGGAGCACACCCATGGATGACGAGCGTCTGGTCAGCCCAAAAACCCGCGAGGAAGATAGCGTCGCCGAAAAAAGCCTGCGCCCGAAGCGCCTCAGCGAGTACATCGGCCAGGAAAAAGTCGTCGATAATCTGAAGATCAGCATTGCCGCCGCCAAAGGGCGCGGCGAGCCGCTGGATCACATCCTGTTCTACGGTCCGCCCGGCCTCGGTAAGACAACTTTATGTCAAATCCTCGCCAACGAGATGGGCGTCAATGTGCGCATCACCTCCGGCCCGGCGATCGAGCGTGCGGGCGACCTCGCGGCGATTCTGACCAATCTCAAAAAAGACGATCTGCTCTTCATCGACGAGGTGCACCGGCTGAACCGCGCTGTGGAAGAAGTGCTGTATCCGGCGATGGAAGATTTCGCGCTGGATATTGTAGTCGGCAAAGGACCCAGCGCTCGCTCGCTGCGCCTCAAGCTACCGAAGTTCACCGTGGTCGGCGCGACCACACGCGTAGCGCTGCTAACGTCACCTCTGCGCGATCGCTTTGGCGCCGTGCACCGGCTTGAGTTCTACTCGGTCGCGGCGATGGAGCAGATTATCAAGCGCACGGCGCATATTCTGGGCACCGCGATCGACGCCGACGCAGCCAACGAGCTGGCACGTCGCGCCCGTGGCACACCACGTATCGCAAACCGCATTCTCAAGCGTGTGCGCGACTATGCCCAGGTAACGGCGAACAATCACATCACGCTTCAGGTCGCGCAGACGGCGCTGGAGCAGCTTGAAGTCGACGAGCTGGGACTCGATCCCAACGATCGCCGGGTGCTCCATGCAATCATCGACCTGTTTGGCGGCGGGCCGGTCGGGCTTTCCACGCTTGCCGCCGCGACGGCTGAGGAAGTCGACGCGATCGAGGACGTGTACGAGCCGTATCTGCTTCAGCTGGGCTTCATCCAGCGCACACCACGCGGCCGCATCGCCACGCGCCGCGCCTACGAGCACCTGGGCCTCACCTATCCCGACCGGATCTCACCCGAGGATTTGCAGAGCAGCCTGTGGTAGCGCCGCAAGATTGCTGATCGAGCGGCGCTTTAATGATCCAGCTCACTTCGGCTCAGGGCGTTTCCAAAAGCCAGAAGGTTGGCTGATCAGTGCCGGGAAAGGGAAGCATCGGCTGGCGCTGAGTAGCCGAGCCAACGGCACGCTCGACCCACTGCCACGTGTCGGCTGTCGCATCGGAAGGAATCAGCAGCCGCGTTCCGCCCGGCAGCGATGGCGGGCTGCCTATGTTGAAGCTCTGCACAGGCAGGCCGTAGGCCAGGTAGCGGATCACATCGGTCTCGGCGATCACCTGGGGCAGCACGACCGGCGATCGATCGTCGCTCTGGCGCAGGTAGCTGCCGATCGCGGTCTCACGCGTGTACTCGAATTTGTCCCA
>DASWTQ010000523.1:0-40310 GCA_036402055.1 Herpetosiphonaceae bacterium | reverse complement strand
CGCGCCACACGCGACCGCCAGCGCCTCGGGCGTGCGCGCCGCCCACGCCGCCACCAGCTTCGGCACCAGCGGCGGATCAGCGGCCGGTGCTGGGATCGACGGCAGCAACTGCACGCGCTCGGCCGGTGTCAGCAGCGATAGCGCGTCCAGGCGCGTCTCGGGCTGTGCGACCATTGCCCCAAGCAGCGTTGTGAAATGGCCCAGCATCTGCTCGATCGTGGCCGCGTCGAAGCGCGCCTGGTCATAGACGATCTTGACGATCAGCTGCGGCTCCGCAAAGATACACAGCGAAAGCGGATAGTTAGGCTGCCGGCGCAGCTCAACCTCGCGATTATTCCAGCTGCCACCTTGCGCGCGGAGCCTGGAATGCAACAAGAAGTTCTCGAAGACCACGATGCTTTCAAACAAAGGCGCGCCCGTAGCAACCTCGCTCCACTGCTGCACCTGCGCCAGCGGCGTGTGCTGGTAGTCGCGCACGGCTATGTTTTGGCTGCGCAGCTGCTTCAGCCAGTCCAGCAGCGGCATCTCGGGCGACATGCGCGCGCGCACCGGCAGCGTATTGATGAACAGCCCGACCATCGCGTCGACGCCGTCCACGGTTGCGCGCCGGCACGAGCGGGTAGCGCCGAACACAACGTCGTCTTGATCGCTGTAGTTCGCCAGCAGGAGCGCCCAGGCTCCCTGGATCAGCGTGTTGAGCGTAAGATCGTGCTGCTGTGCCAGCTGCTTCAGCGTCGTCGTCAGCTCAAGCGATAGCCGAGTCTCCTGATCCGCATAGCCTGCCAACGCGCCCAAAGCTGGAACAGGCGGATGATCAAGCGTAAGCGCTGTGGGCGCTGTAAAGCCTTTGAGCAGGTTTTTCCAGAACAGCTCGGCGCTGGATGTGTCGCGCTGACGTACCCATGCGATGTAATCGTGATACGGACGCGGCTGTAACGGCGCCAGCGCTTGATCCTGGCGCTGGGCTTCGTAATCCGCGAACGCCTCTTGAATCAGCAAGAGCAGGGAGCGTCCATCCAGAATAATATGATGAAACGTGAGCACACAGCGGTAATCTGCCGCATCGATCTGAAACACCGCGAGCCGCAGCAGCGGCGACTCAGTCAGCTTAAAGCCTCGCAGCCGATCGGCGCGGATATAGGCTTCCAGCTCAGCGCGCCACGCGTCAGGCGCACGATCACGCCAGTCGTGCGCCACAAAAGGCAGCTCGACCTGCGCGTGTATGTCCTGAATCGGCTCGGCCAAGCCCGTCCAGCGAAACGCGGTTCTGAGAATCGCATGGCGCGCAACCACGTGCTGCCAGGCGCGCTGGAACATGCCAACCTGAAGATCTTCATGCAGCGCACAGACGACCTGCACAATATCGACGCCCGAGTCTGGAGCGTACAGATAGTTGAACAGCATGCCCTGTTGTAGCGGCAACAACGGGTACGAGTCTTCGATCTGTGGCCTATCCATGAACATCCTCCAGCAGTAACATCGAGGGCATGGGCGATCTATGCGATGCAGGCAGCGTTCTTGAGCAAGATTCCCCGGCAGTGCCGAAGCACAGCCAGCCGGGCACTTGAGCAGTGAGCGTGATGATCGAGAGGAGGTGACACATGCTCCGTGAATTTAAGCTAGAGCGAGACAACTCGCGCTAGAGCGTGGCGTAGGCATGGCCTCACGACTGGTAGCTATACAGCATCAGTTCAAGACAACCCAGCCAGTAACGAGGACAACGATGCAGGGTGTTATGCAGTAGATGTGAAAATTGAGCTTGCTATACGTTGAGAATCAAATGCACGGATTTGTTGTTACTCATTGACTCACCGGCGCTAGAATTAAGTCTGCTTTTTCAAGCTACAGCGAGGCTACACAGTTGGCCCAAGGCTTCAACTATGGCAGAGACAGGACGTTATAAACCGAAACTCTAGCACGGATAAAGTTATCGGTGGCGGAAGTACTTGATGAGAGTCGGCTCACCAGTAGTTTGGAGAAGAGGCACAGCTCTGAGATGATGTGTCGGACGACCAGTGATAGAAATGGATGTTTAGGAATGGTGTTGGATTCAATCCACCGCTGTATCTAGCTGTGATACCTAACCATTAACACCATACTCGTGTCGCTTAGGTTCAATGGATTGATTGATTTGACCGGCGAAGGTATAAGTCAAATGTTGTTAGCCATAGTGTAGCATTTTCTTTAGATATTGTAAATGACCATCTAGTGACAAACACTTGGGTCCTTCCAAACCGTACTACAGGCAATCGTACTTATGGTAAGCGACCAAGCCGAAATCATGGTGAGACCGTGCGGCATACGGGGTGCATTATTCCTGGTGCAGCGCGGCGATCCGCTCCATATGCTGCTCGCCCCAGCGGCACAGCGGCTCCAGCGCCGCATTGAGCGTGGCGCCAAACTCGGTCACCGAGTATTCGACGCGTGGTGGCACCTGGTGAAAAACCTCGCGGTGAACAACTCCATCCGCCTCCAATTCCCGCAGCGCCTGAATCAGCATTTTTTCGCTGATACCCGGCACGCGGCGCTTTAACTCACCAAACCGGCGCGGCTGGCTGTTCATCTCCCACAAGATCAACGCCTTCCACTTGCCGCCGATCACGTCGAGGGCCGGAACCAGACCACAGCTATAGCACTGCTGATCTTGCATAATCTGCTCCATACATACTTTTTGGTTGGTACATTACTTTATAGTAGGTACTTGACCATTGTCAACTGTCAACCTACACTCTATCCAGTAATACCTGGAATACTTGAGTACATAGGAGGCAGCTCAATGGCACGCACCATGACACAGGCTGAGCGTGAACGTTTTCTAGCAGATGTGCATGTCGGCGTTATCAGCGTCGCGGAGAATGGACGAGGTCCGCTCACTGTCCCGATCTGGTATGGTTATACGCCAGGCGGTGAGCTGTTTGTGTGGATGGAGAAAACATCGCGCAAGGCACGGCTGCTCCAGGAAGCCGGCCGCTTTAGCCTGTGCGTGCAAAACGAGCAACCGCCCTACCGGTATGTCAGCGTTGAAGGGCCAATCACTGTGATCGAGCCGGTGGATCTAGAGCGTGATGCGCGGCCAATCGCCCACCGGTATCTGGGCAGCAAAAACGGCGATGCGTATATTGACCAGACCGCCGAGGGCATCGCCAGTGGCGAGCATATCGTGATTCGTATGCAGCCTGAGCGCTGGCTGACGGGTGATTACAGCTAGCGCGACATCACCTATAATAGCGGCGACCTCTTCGACGCTGAATCAATAGGATGCGAGCTTATGGCTGCTGGAGGAACACCGCCGGCCGAATTCGATCTCGACAGCGCGTTCGTGGCGCGCTTAGTCGCCGAGCAGCACCCGGATCTGGCCGATCTGCCGCTCCAGCCGATCGATGCGGGCTGGGACAATGCCATGTTTCGCCTGGGCGATTCCCTGGCCGTACGGATTCCGCGCCGCGCTGTTGCCGCGCCACTGATCGTTCACGAGCAGCGCTGGCTGCCGCGCCTGGCCGATCGGCTGACGCTTCCGGTTCCAGCACCGTACCGCATCGGCACGCCGGCGCTCGGCTACCCGTGGAGCTGGAGCGTGGTGCCGTGGCTGCCCGGCCACGCCGCCGATCACCAGCCACCGCATTCTTCACAGGCCCCGGCCTTTGCAACCTTTCTGCGCTCGCTCCACGTCGCCGCGCCAGCCGACGCTCCGGCCAATCCTGTGCGCGGCGTGCCCTTGTCTGATCGCGCCGCCGGGGTCGAGGAGCGGATGCGCCGGCTTTCGATCAAGACCAATCTGATCACGTCGCAGCTCAAGCACATCTGGGATGCAGCGGTGAGCGCGCCGATCGATGCACCGGCGACCTGGCTGCATGGAGATCTGCATCCGCGCAATATCCTGGTTGAGCACGAGGTGATTACCGGGATCATCGATTGGGGTGACATCACTGCGGGCGATCGTGCGACTGACCTGGCGGCGATCTGGATGCTCTTCGCCGCAGCCGAGGCCCGTGAGGCGGCCCTGACGACCTATGCCGATCTTTCAGCAGCCACGCTCCAGCGAGCTAAAGGCTGGGCGATCCTGTTTGGAACCGTGCTGCTGGAGACGGGCCTGATCGATCATCCACGGCACGCCGCGATCGGAGCGTGGACGTTACAGCGGGTTGTGGAGCCGGTGTAGCGGAGGCTGAGCCTATGCCAGGCCATAAGTCAGACGTCGAGGAGCAACAGATTCCATCGGCATCCAGCATCAGCATTCGCGATCTCACCGAAGGAGATCAGGCATGGATGCAGGACTTCCTTTTAACCTATAATCACTCGCTGCGCGTGGTTTCGCGTGGCACCCTGCATTACGTTCCTGACTTGCCCGGCCTGATAGCAACCTATCGGAACATCCCTTCCGCGCTGCTGACCTATACGATCGTTGGGCAGGAGTGCGAAGTGGTGACGCTTCATGCAGCCGTTCAGAGACAGGGCCTCGGCGCGCGGCTGCTGGCCACCGCGCGTCGGCGGGCGCAGGCGCTCGGTTGCTCCCGGCTCTGGCTCATCACCACCAACGACAACGAGCCCGCGATCCGCTTCTATCAACGGCAGGGCATGACGCTGGTCGCCGTGCACCACAACGCATTAGCTGAGTCGCGTAAGCTCAAGCCTGAAATCCCGCTGGTGGGCCTCGGCGGCAAGCCGCTGCGCGACGAGATCGAGTTCGAGTTTCGGCTCGGCGCAGGCTGAACCGCATTTAGATCTCCCGCTGCATCGTGCGGTGAATCGTGGTCAGGCCAAGGCGTTCGTAGAGCGCGCGGGCACGATCGTTAAACTCCCATACCGTCAGCTCCAACGTCGTGGCACCGCGCGCACGTCCCCACGCGATCGCCGCCTCCACCAGCGCCTGACCGATGCCCCGCCCGCGCTGCGCCTCAGTCACAACCATGCTATCGATAAACACAATCCGGCGTGGCACAACCACCTCGAAGGGCGGCGCATCAAACACATTAACAATCGCAAAGCCGACAATCGCGCCGGCGATCTCCGCAACCTGAATCGTCGACGACTCACCGCTGAGCAGATCATCAAAATAGGCTTGCGGCAGTGAGCTAGCACGCTCGACCGGCTGGAAGATCGCCGGGTGCGCCGTCGCATGGAGGCGATGCACTTCGTCGGCAATCGGCGTGAGCGCCGGATAATCCGCCGCCACCGCCTCACGAATCGAACAGGGCACAGTCTGGTCACTCATCGCGATCTCTCCACACTGTATGATCGTGTCGCTCATCGCCGCATCAGGGGTACGTCGTCTGGCTGGATAATACAACTTCAAGCCGCGCAAAGCTCCACGCGCTGCGAGACGCTCTGAGCGTACCGCAAGCCTGTCGACAAAATATTGACACGACTCAGCGCTGGAACAGGCGGCTGGTCCTTGATCGGCGGCGCCATTGAGCACATGCCAGGCTGGCTGTTTGGACCTCGACCCGCTGGCCGTTCTCCCGTACATTAACAAGGCGGGGACGAGCGTATTTCTCCCCCTACGCCGATCCGAACGACACAAGGATGCTCCATGCCATCTGTCACCCACCGAACCGTCGTCCTTAGCTTGTTTGGGCTGCTCACGCTGGGCAGCTGCGTTGCCCTTGTGACCGCCTTACTCTCGCTGAACCCCAACCTCATCACCGTATTGATCATGGCTAGCTCGATTGTCATGAACCTGGTGCTGATTACTCTCTATGCGCGCGGCTGGGATGCAGCGCGCTACCTGTATCTCGTGCTGACCACTATTCTGGTCGGCAGTGCGCCGCAGATCGCACACGAGCAGTGGTTTTATATCATCTTACCGCCGGCCGTGGCCGCCGTGATAGCCGGTCCTGCCTGGATTGTCGGCACGGCCGTGCTGGCCTATATCATGATCCTGGTGCAGTCGGGCGGTCAGAGTCCCGGTACGAGCGTGGCCGCCGTGATCTTCCTGGCCCTGATCGTCGGGACGCTCAGCCTCGGGCAGTGGATTACCAGTATGGCGCAGCGGAGTGCCGAGCAGCACGCCCAGGCCGCGCGCGAAGCCCAGGCCCATGCCGAGGCACAGGCAGCGCAGCTCGTGCTTGCGGGAGAGCAGCAGACGATCCAGCTCGCCCAGCAGCGCCGACTGCTGGATCTGGTCGCCATGCTGGAAACGCCCGCCATCCAGCTCGCCGACCGGGTCTTCATCGCGCCGCTGATGGGACAGCTCGACTGCGATCGTCTGCGCCGCGTGATGGCTCAGCTTTTGGAAACCGCGTACACCCAGCGCGCCGACCTGATGATCCTGGATCTGGCGGGCGTTCCGACGCTGGAGCTGGAGATCGCCGACACGCTGCGCGAGGTCGTGCAGGCGCTGCGCCTGCTGGGCTGTACGGTTATGCTGAGCAGCCTTTCAGGCACGACGGCCCAGGTGTTGAGCCAGCAGGGCTGGACCGCTACGGACGTGCTGACGGTACGCAGTCCGCAGGAGGCGCTTGAGCGCTACCATGCGTTCAGCCCAGCGTGACTCGGCGTTCGCTCAGCGACCACATCGGGACTTGAACCGCACTCCCCTTGGTGAGGCCAAGTGGTCTGAATCATGAGCTAGACGGCGCAGATACCTTCCCGATCAGCAGCGGCACGTTACCTGGGACATGCCCGCCACCTGGCACCCAGTAGGGACCATCCAGGAACGGATCGGGACGGAGTATAGCGGGGGCTTTGCCACCAGAGAGTTGCCGCAAGAAGCGCTGGAAATCGGCGTGGTTGTTGCTTATCGACTTCGTGTCTGACCCAAATTCATGAACCACGAACACAGCCAGCTGCGCCCGCTCCTGCTTCGCCTGGATCAGCGTGCCTGCAACTGCATGGACGAGCTGATAGCGTAGGGAACGCAGCGTATCGTCGAGCGGCCGTCCGAAAACAGCTTGCGTCAGTTGCTCAATCCGCCGCGCTGCATTGGAGCCTGGCCGCTGCAAACTTTGCGCATACGCCCGGTCAATCGTCGGTCCAAACGACTCCTGCGCCTTTGCCTCGATAGCGACCAAGACCACCCCGGCGGGAGCATCTGCCAGCAGGACCAGGTCATGCACGCGTCCCTTGCCCCGAAAAGTATCAAGCTTTGTTTCTACCTCTGGCAGGACGGCGCGCACAACCAATCCGCTCGTGAGAGGATGAGAGCGAAAAAGATCGGCGAGTTCTATGGGAACCGACGCGCTACCCAGGCGAAACCAGGCTTTTGCGCACTCCTTAGCTGAGTACGCATCTTGCCACTGGTGATCGTGCTGCGGCCCACCCCAGCGTCGCCAGTCCTCAAGCGACCGGATGATCTGCTGGTGTTTGCGAGAGTAGATCGTAAAGGTACTCATAGATCCTTTACTCTTTCAGAAGATCGTATCCATCGCAAGCGTCCCGAACAGGATCTAGAAAACCTGTAGCCGCTCAACAAACCATCCGCGCCTGGTGTGCGGGCTGTACGTAACGCGATACTGCTGGCCGACATCCAGCGTTTGGTACACATCATACATGATCGTGATCACGCCAATATCTTTAAACTCAGCCGAGAAGCTGCGCGGACTCTGCGTCGTGGCACGTTTTTGGAGCAGCTCTGCGCTGCGCACATACGCCACGCCCAGCCGTAGATCCGCGTAGTGCTGATACGCGTAGCGGCCGACACCCACCAGCATGACCAGGAAGAGCGCCGCTACAGCCAGCGCCAGCAGCGCTACAAACGGCGCGCCGATGAAGCGACTGAAGATACAGCTGCCGAGCAGCCCCGCCGCGCCGAGCACCCCGAGCAAGCTCACTACCGGCAGCACACTATTGGCCCGCAGCCACACCCGTTGTTCAGAAGTCAGCGGAATTGTTGATCGATCGTTCGTCGAAAGCATAAGACTCCACGGGTACGTTGAGGCTTACAGCAGGAGCGCCGCAAACCGGATCTTAGAACCTGTGCCAGTGTACTATATTGGACTGATTGCGCGCCGTGCTCGACATACTATCAGCCATTTGCGGGCTATGCTTCAGGCCATCGCTAAAAGTTTAAGCGTCTTGACAGCTAAAGATACGTGGGTTATAGTTTGGTAACATTTCTGGTATGGTTCACCTGGATCTCGTACGCTACAACCACACAACTGGGAGCAGTGTTCGTCCTCTACACGTTCAGGTGTATAGCGAAATGATGCATAGTTGCTACCTGTGCCCAACGTCCCTGGAACCGTGCTCGTGGCGTGCTGCTTACACTCAACTCAGGAGATCTGCTCCATGGACGGCGGAATTGTAGCAGTCCATTGTCTATGCGCCGACTTAGTCACCTTTATACCATCAGGATGACCTGCCGTGCCGTCTGATGGATGGCTAAGCGAACACAACGATGCTGGCCCTTGTTCTTCCAAGGTACCTGGGCTGCCGGCACGTTTCTCCTGTAAGATCGATTGAGGATGCCTTGTCGGCACCGGCATTCAGTTATGCCCCTTCCGCAAGACAAACCCCATACAAACTGTGGGCATCATATCGCGAGTACATCGATCTGTAGGAATGCTGCCGGTGCAGCCATTCCCAACGTGAGCCGCGCAGTTACCATAGTGTTTCCCAACGTGTCCTGTTATCTCTCACCTATTTTGGATCGGATCGCTAGGTCATCAGGCTGGTTAAATCAAAAAATAATTTGGATTATTCTTGGATTAACTACACAGGTGACGAGTTAGACGTAGCTTTGCTTGGCTCTGGAAGACCAAGCTGCCAGTAAACCCCGCTGCAAACCGTAGCAGGGCGCTTATCTCTTTCAAAACGCATCCTGAGTAAAGGCGATGGCGACACGCAAAACGCATCGAAGCGCACACGCGCGTAGCCACCACGGCGAAAGTGCGATGCAGTTGCCGCGACATCTCCCAACCTAGCCTGCATCGAGGAGAAGCCATTGGTTACCGAGCATGATCGAGGCGATGGAGACATCGCTGTTGTTGGCATGGCCGGGCGCTTTCCCGGAGCGAACACGATTCAGGCATTTTGGCATAATCTTTGTCAGGGCGTGGAGTCGATCCACTTTCCTGATCAGCAGGAGCTAGCGGCGCTCGGCGTTGATCCCGCCGCGCTGCTCGATCCGCACTATGTCAAAGCCACAGCGGTCATGGACGGCATCGATCTGTTCGATGCGGCGTTCTTTGGCTACACGCCGCGCGAGGCCGAGCTGATGGACCCGCAGCACCGGGTGTTTCTCGAATGTGCCTGGGAGGCGCTCGAACACGCCGGCTACGACCCGGAGCGCTACCCTGGCCTGATCGGCGTTTTCGGTGGCGGCACAACCAATACCTACCTGCTCTACAACCTGCTGTCGAACCGCGACAAGTTGCGCGCGTTCGATCCCATGCAGATCGACGTGAGCAACGCCGCCGATTTTGTCGCCACCCGCGTCTCCTACAAGCTCAATCTCAAAGGCCCCAGCTTCACCGTGCAAACAGCTTGCTCGACCTCGCTGCTGGCGATTCATATCGCCTGCCAGAGTTTGTTGAACGAAGAGTGCGACATGGCGCTGGCAGGCGGCGTTTCCATACACGTTAAGCACCCCGAGGGCTACTGGTATCTCGACGGCGGTAACGTTTCGCCGGATGGCCACTGCCGCGCCTTCGATGCCCAGGGTGCCGGCACGATCTTTGGCAGCGGTGTGGCCGCCGTGATGCTCAAGCGGCTCGACGATGCGCTTGCGGACGGCGATCATATTCATGCCGTCGTGAAAGGCTCCGCGCTCAACAACGACGGCGCGCTCAAAGTCGGCTTTACCGCGCCCAGCGTCGAAGGCCAGACCGAGGTCATCACCGAAGCGATGGCCGTCGCTGACGTCCGCGCGAGCAGCATCCGCTACGTCGAAACCCACGGCACCGCCACCAAGCTCGGCGATCCGATCGAGATTCGCGCGCTGACCAAAGCCTTTCGCGCCCAGACCAACGCCAAACACTTCTGCGCGATCGGCTCGGTGAAAAGCAACCTCGGGCATCTTGCCAGCGCCGCCGGCGTGACCAGCTTCATTAAAACCGTGCTGATGCTTGAACACGGCCTGATCCCGCCGAGCTTACACTTTGAGCAGCCCAACCCCGACATCGATTTCGAGAACAGCCCGTTTTATGTCAACACCAAGCTGACCGAGTGGCCGCAAACCAAGACACCGCGTCGCGCCGGCATCAGCTCGTTTGGCGTCGGCGGCACCAACGCCCACGCTGTGCTGGAGCAAGCTCCGCCGCAGGAGCCGTCCTCGGAGTCGCGACCGTGGCAGTTGCTGCTGCTCTCGGCCAAGACCGGCGGCGCGCTGGAGGCCATGACCACCAATCTGGCGCAGCATTTCGCCACCGAGCCGGATCTGAGCTTGGCCGATGCCGCCTACACCTTGCAGGTCGGGCGCTCCGTGTTCGATCAGCGCCGCATCGTGGTGTGCAACAGCGCGGCTGATGCCGAGCAGGCGATCACAGCCTACGACCGGTCGCGGATCTTCAGCGGTGTCTCCGAGATGCAGGATCGCCCGGTGGTGTTTATGTTTCCAGGCATGGGCGACCAGTACGTCGACATGGCGCTGGAGCTGTATCAGAGCGAATCAACGTTCCGATCGTGTGTTGATCGCTGTGCCGCGCTGCTCAAGCCCCTGCTCGGCCGCGACATCCGCGAGGTGCTGTATCCGCAGGGAACCGGCCCCCGTGCCGGTGGGAGCGCGTCGGCCACGAATGGGCAGCTCGACCTCCGCGCGATGCTGCGGCGCGGCAGCGGACAGTCCGATCCAGCCACACAGCCGATCAACGAGACGGCGCTGGCGCATCCGATCCTGTTCACGATCGAATATGCCCTGGCGCAGCTCTGGATCAGCTGGGGTGTCAAGCCGCAGGCCATGCTCGGCTATAGCATCGGCGAGTACGTGGCGGCATGTATCGCGGGCGTGTTCTCGCTAGAAGACGCCCTGACGCTGATCACGCGCCGCGCCCAAATGATCCAGGCGCTGCCGTCAGGCGCCATGCTGGCGGTACTGCTGCCCGAGACCGAGGTGCTGCCGTGGCTGAACGACCGGCTGTCGCTGGCGGCGGTCAACACGCCCAGCGCCTGCGTGGTCTCCGGCGATACGACGGCCGTGGCCGAGCTTGAGCAAACACTGCTGGGACAGGGCATCGCCTGCCAGCGCGTACAAACCACGCACGCGTTCCACTCCGCGATGATGACGCCGATCGAGGAGCCGCTCCAGGCGCTGCTGGCTCAGATCCGCCTCAGCCCGCCGACCACGCAAGTCTTCTCGACCGTGACCGGCGACTGGCTGACCGCTGACGAGGCAACCGATCCGGCGTACTGGTCGCGCCACATGCGGCAAACCGTGCGCTTCGCCGCCGGCTTGCAGGCGCTGTTGCAGCAGCCCGAACAGGTGCTGCTTGAGATGGGACCGGGCAACTCGCTGGCGGCGATGGCCAAGCAGCATCCGGCGCATACCGTCGAGCATGTCGTGCTGGCCTCGCTGCGGCTTCAGCATCACCAGCAGCCGGATCTGGCGCACCTGCTCAGCACGCTGGGCAAGCTCTGGATCGCCGGCGTCTCGATCGATTGGGAAGGCTTCTACACGCATGAGCAGCGCCGCCGCGTGATCCTGCCTAGCTACCCCTTCGAGCGTCAGCGCTACTGGATCGACGCCAGGACTGGGCACACCGAGGATACCAGGGCACTGGCACCGGCTGAGCGAACGACCGACATCGCCGACTGGTTCTACACGCCATCATGGAAGCGATCGCTGCCACCTGTGCCGGTGCGCGAGAGCGCTTTCACGGCCGATACGACCGCGCCCTGGCTGGTGTTTGTCGACGACTTTGGTCTGGGCCGCACCCTGGCGCAACGCCTGGTCGAGCTGGGACAGCCGGTGATCCAGGTACGCCGCGCCGGTCAGTTCGCGCGCATCGACGACGGCGTGTACAGCATCGATCTGCGCCAGCGCGAAGACTACAGCGCCTTGCTTCAGGATCTCGCGGTTCGCAACCAGCTGCCGCACACCGTGATCCACTGCGCAAGTCTGATCCACGACGCGCCCGCCGAGATCAACGCCGAAACCTTCAAGGAAACGCAAGACACGGGTTTTCACAGCCTGATCTTTCTTGCCCAGGCGCTGGCCGAGCAGGTGACGGCCGAGCCGCAGCGGCTGTGGATTGTTTCGAGTCATGTGCATCAGGTGGAAAGCACGGATGCCGCGCATCCCGCCCGCGCCACGATCTTGAGCCCCTGCCTGGTCATCCCACAAGAATATCCGCAGCTCACCTGCCGCTACCTGGACCTGTCGCCAGGGCGATCGGCGGCGGAGCAGGTACGACAGGCCAACCAGCTGCTGGCCGAGATCCAGGCCGACACCGACGACATGCTGATCGCCTATCGCGGCAGCCGGCGCTGGATCGCCACCTTTGAGCCTGTGCATCTGGCAGATGAGCGCACACCGGCTTATCCGCTGCGCGAGCACGGCGTGTACATGATCGCCGAAGGTCTGGTCGGCGTCGGCTGGGCGTTTGCGCAGGTATTGGCTCAAGCGGCCGGCGCCAAGCTGCTGCTGATCGAGCAGGCAGATTTTCCGGCGCCGGAGCAGTGGGTCGCCTGGCTCACCAGCCACGAGCTGAGCGACCCGGTCAGCCGCAAAATCGCCCGGCTGCGAACGCTTCAAGAGTACGGCGCGCAGGTGCTGGTGGTCCACGCCGACGGCGCGAGTCGCGACGCGATGCAGGCGGCAGTGGCGCAGGGCGTCGAGCGCTTCGGCGAGCTGCACGGCGTGATTCATACACTGGGCAGCATCGGCAGCAACGCCTTCAAGCCGATCCAGGAGCTGGGCTCCAGCGCAGCCGACGATCAGCTGATGCCGACTGTGCAGCATCTTTCGGTGCTGGCGGAAGTTTTGTCGGCGCGAGAGCTGGATTTCTGCCTGCTGACATCGTCGCTGCTGTCGGTGCTGGGCGGTCTGGGCCAGGCCGAGCCGGCGGCGGCAAGCTTGTTTATGGACGCGCTGGCCGAGCATCAGACGCAGGCTACCGGCACGCCCTGGCTGAGCGTCGATTGGGATGTCTGGCAGCCGGAAGACGCTAGCGCCGCCATGCCGGCCGCGTCCCTGGCCCACTTCATGATCGAGCCGCACGCAGGGATTGAAGTTGCGCGGCGGCTGATGACCGAGCTGCCGGGCAGTCGCGTGGTGATCTCCACCGGCGATCTGGTCACCCGCATCCAGCAGCAGCCACACGCCGCCTTTGCGCTGAGCGGTAGCGCTCCTGGTGGACTGCGCGCTCAGCATCCACGTCCGCAGCTGTCCAGCCCGTATGTCGCGCCGCGCACCGAGCTTGAGCGCCAGATCATGGACACCTGGCAAGACGTGTTTGGCCTGGAGCAGATCGGCATCGACGATAACTTCTTTGAGCTGGGCGGCAACTCGCTGATCGCGATTCATACCATGAGCCGCCTGAAGAAAACCTTGCAGGTCGACGTGCCCACGTCCATGCTCTACCAGCGACCGACGATTCGCTTCCTTGCCGAGCTGCTGGCGCAGGATGAAGACGAGGCGGCGCGGCAAATGGCCGAGCGTCTCGCCAAACGTAAAGCCGAGCTGGGACGCCGCAATCAGGTGTTGCAGCGGCGCCGGTAGCCGTGGGCGATGTTGCGACCGGCATATGAAAACAAATACCGAGCTTGCTCACACACATAGAGCGCCATTGGAGAAATAGTAGATATGAGTGAACTGCACGAAACCGACGATCAGCCGCTCGGCATCGACATCGCCATCGTGGGAATGGCGGGCCGATTTCCGGGGGCCAACGATATTCACCAGTTTTGGCAGAACCTGCGTGATGGCGTCGAGTCGATCACGTTCTTCAGTGAGGACGAGCTGCAAGCGTCAGGCGTGAGCGCGGCGCAGTACAATGCGCCCAACTATGTGCGAGCAGCGCCGACGCTGACCGACATCGATCAGTTCGACGCGGACTTTTTCGGCTACTCGCCGCTCGAAGCCAAAACCATGGACCCGCAGCAGCGCCTGATCCTCGAATGCTGCTGGGAGGCGATGGAACACGCGGGCTACGATCCCGACAAACACGCCGATCCGATCGGCGTCTTCGCCGGCGCGCGCATGAGTTCGTATATGGCCGGATTGTACGCCGATCCTTTTGTGATGCAGCCGCAGAACATGCTGCTCGTGCTGCTGGGCAACGACATCAGCGCGCTGAGCACGCGGATCTCGTACAAGCTCAACCTGCGCGGGCCGAGCACCTCCGTGCAGACCGCCTGCTCGACCTCGCTGGTCGCCACCCATCTGGCCTGCCAGAGCTTGCTGCTCGGCGAGTGCCGCATGAGCATCGCCGCCGGCGTGACGATCATGGTTCCACACCAGGCCGGTTACTTCTACGAACAAGGCAGCATGCTGTCGCCCGATGGGCACTGTCGGGCGTTCGACGCCGATGCAGCCGGCACGGTCTTTGGCAGCGGTATGGGCGCGGTCGTGCTCAAGCGGCTGGAAGATGCGCTGGCCGATGGCGACACGATCCACGCGGTGATCAAAGGCTCGGCGATCAACAACGACGGCGCGCTCAAAGCCTCATTTACCGCGCCGAGCGTCGAGGGCCAGAGCGCCGTGATCATCGATGCGCTGGCCTCGTCCGGCATCGACGCCGAGACGATCTCCTATGTCGAGGCCCACGCCACATCCACGGCGCTCGGCGACCCGATCGAGCTGCGCGCGCTGACCAACGCGTTTCGCGCCAGCACCCGCAAGACCGGCTTTTGTCGCATCGGCTCGGTCAAGAGCAACATCGGCCACCTGGATGCGGCCGCCGGCATGTCGAGCCTGATCAAAACCGTTCTGTCGCTCAAACATCAGCAGATCCCGCCGACGATCAACTTTAGCCAGCCCAACCCCGAGATCGACTTCGAGAACAGCCCGTTTATCGTCAACACCACGCTCACGCCCTGGGAAACCGACGGCACGCCGCGCCGGGCGAGCCTCAGCTCGTTTGGTTTTGGCGGCACCAACGCGCATGTGATCGTCGAGGAGGCGCCCGCCGTCCAGCCCTCGGGGCCGTCCCGTGAGTGGCAGCTCCTCACCGTTTCGGCGCGTACACCCTCGGCGCTGGACACCGCCACGCAGAATCTGGCCCGCTTCCTGCGCGAAAACCCGGACAGCAACCTGGCCGATGTCGCGTTTACCCTGAAGGCCGGCCGCCACGACTTCGGCTACCGCCGCACGCTGGTGTGCCGCAGCGCCGACGAGGCCGCGACTGCGCTGGAAACCGTCGATCCGCAGCAGGTTTTTGGCAACGATCGCGTAATCGGCGAGCGGCCGGTCGCGTTTATGTTTCCCGGCCAGGGCGCGCAGTATGTCGACATGGGCCGCGAACTGTACGCCACCGAGCCGGTCTTTCGCACGGCGGTAGACGAATGCGCGGAGCTGCTCAAGCCGCATCTCAACCTCGATCTGCGCACCGTGCTTTTTCCGATCCCGGTTGAGGCCGAAGCCGCCGCGCAGCAGCTTGAGCAGACCGCGCTCACGCAGCCGGCGCTGTTTGTGATCGAGTACGCGCTGGCGCAGCTGTGGCTGAGCTGGGACGTGCAGCCGCAGGCGCTGATCGGTCACTCGATCGGCGAGTATGTCGCGGCCACGCTGGCGGGCGTCTTCAGTCTGGAAGATGCGCTCAAGCTGGTCGCGGCGCGTGGACGCCTGCTGCAATCCTTGCCCGCCGGCGCGATGCTGAGCCTGTCGCTGTCCGAGGCCGAGGTCCGGCCGCTCCTGAATGGTCAGGTCAGTCTGGCCGCCAGCAACAGCCCGACGGTCACGGTGGTCTCGGGCACGCTGGACGCGATCGCGGCGCTGGAGCAGCAGCTCACGGCCCAGGAGATCAGCTACCGGCGGCTGCACACCTCGCACGCCTTCCACTCGGCCATGCTGGACCCGATCCTCGACGCCTTCACCGCTGAGGTCGCGCGTGTGGAGCGCAACGCCCCCAGCTTGCCGTTCATCTCCAACGTGTCGGGCACCTGGATCACCGCCGACGAGGCCACTGATCCGCGCTACTGGGCGCAGCATATGCGCCAGCCGGTACGCTTCGCCGAGGGTGTGCGCGAACTCATGACGGCGGGCGATCATGTGCTGCTGGAAGTCGGCCCCGGCCGAACCTTGAGCACCCTGGCGCGCCAGACGCTGGGCACGGACTCGGGCGTGGTTGTGCTGCACTCGGTGCGCCACCCGCAGGACGCGACTTCGGATGTGGCCTTCATCCTGACGACGCTGGGCAAGCTCTGGCTGGCCGGCCTCAACTTCGACTGGCTGGGCTTCTACGCGCACGAGCGCCGCCACCGACTCCCGCTGCCGACCTATCCCTTCGAGCGCCAGCGCTACTGGATGCAGGCGGATCTGAGCGCGCTGCTGGCCGCGACGACGCAGCAGGCCGCGCTGGAGAAACAGCTCGATCTCGCCGACTGGGGCTATCTGCCGTCCTGGAAGCAGACGCGGCAGCCCGAGCCGATCGACGCCGAGCAGCTGGCCGCGACGATTGAGACCTGGCTGGTCTTCGACGATGCGAGCGGCCTGGGCGCCCGGCTGGTCGAGCGACTCCGTGAGGCTAACCAGGTGGTGATCGCGGTGCAGCCGGGCGACACGTTTGCCCAGACCGGAGCGGGCACCTACAGCCTCCGCCCCGAGCAGGCGGCGGACTACACGCAGCTGCTCACAACCCTGCGCGCGGGCGAGATGGTCCCGCAGCGGATCGTGCATCTGTGGACGGTCACGCCCGACGACACGAGCGAGGACAGCGATCATTTCCAGCGGATGCAGACGCTCGGCTTTTCGAGCCTGATCGCGTTGACGCAGGCGTTGGGCGGCGACGAGCTGGAGTCCCCCGTCGATCTGATCGTGGTCTCGAATGGGCTGCACGAAGTCACTGGCGGCGAGCCGCTCCGCCCCGAGAAAGCGACGCTACTGGGACCGTGCCGCGTGATTCCGCGCGAGTACCTTCAGATCAGCTGCCGCAGCCTGGACCTGGTCCTGCCTCACGCCGCGTCTCCGCTGCTTGACTCGCTCGTCGACCAGATCCTGGCCGAGGCTCAGCACGAGACCTCGGACACGATCATCGCCTATCGCGGCAACCGTCGCTGGGCGCAGACGCTGGAGCCGGCTCATCTCAAAGCCGCAGCCGGCCGTCCGCCGCGCGTGCGCCAACAGGGCGTGTATCTGATCACGGGTGGTCTGGGCGGCATCGGTCTGGCGCTGGCCGAGCACCTGGCGCAGACTGCGCAGGCCCGGCTCGTGCTCGTCGGCCGCTCCGCCTTCCCCGAGCGCGCCGCGTGGCCCGGGCTGCTGGATACGCTCCCGGAAACTGACGCAATGGCCCAGAAGATTCGCCAGCTGCACAGCCTGGAAGCGCTCGGCGCTGAGGTGTTAGTGCTCCGCGCGGATGTGACCGATGCCGCCCAGATGCGCGCCGTCGTCGCGCAGGCGACCGAGCGCTTTGGCGCGCTCCACGGCGTGATCCATGCGGCGGGCGTTGCGGGCGGTGGCGTGATCCAGCTCAAAACACCCGAGGTGATGGACCGCGTACTGGCGCCCAAAACCCACGGCCTGCTGACGCTCCATGCCGCCACACGCGACCAGCCGCTCGACTTCATCCTGCTGTGCTCGTCGCTCACGGCGATCGTTGGCGAGCTGGGTCAGGCCGAGTACGCCGCCGCCAACGCTTTTCTCGATGCCTTCGCCCACGCCCAGGCCGCGCGCAACGGAACCTTCACGGTCTCGGTCAACTGGGACAGCTGGCGCGAGGTCGGTATGGCCGTCTCGACCGAGGTACCGCCGGAGATGCGGGCGCTGCACGAGCAGATGCTCCAGAGCGGCATTCTGCCCGGCGAGGGCGTGCAGATCTTCGACCGCGTGCTGGCACAAAGCACAGCGCCACAGGTGATCATCTCCACCCGCGATCTGCCGCTGCGCATCCGCATGCTGCACGACATGACGCGATCCATGCTGGTCGAAGCGCAGGAGCAGGCGCGCGCGATCGCCACACGGGCCGGTCATGCGCGTCCAGCCCTGGCCACGGCCTATGTCGCGCCGCGCAACGAGGTCGAGGAGCAGGTCGCGGCGGTGTGGCAGCAGGTGCTGGGCCTTGAGCAGGTCGGCGTACACGACAGCTTCTTCGATCTCGGCGGTCACTCGCTGCTGATCACCCAGCTGACCAACAAGCTCCACCGGGTCTACGCGGTCGAGCTGTCGATCCGTACCTTGTTTGACCGTCCCACGGTGGCCGGCATGGCCGAGGTGATCGCGCAGGCTTACGCCGAGAAAGCCGCCAGCTCCGAGCAGCCGATTAAGGAGCTGGTGCGAGCGGCCAGCGGCACCGAGCGCCAACGCCTGCTGGAAGCCTACTGGACCAAAAAAATGGCCACGGTGCTCAACCTCGCGGCGGACGAGCTGCCGGCCAACGGCGATCTCAGCGCCTACGATCTCACGGCGGTGATCAACGATGTCCAGTGGCATTTCGAGAAGGACTTTGGGCTGCTGATCTACCCGCACGAGACCGTCACGCTGCGCTCGATCGCGCAGATGGCGCACTTCACGGCGGGTGAGCTGGATCGATTAGCCAACCTGAAGAACAACAAGATCACCGCGCCGATCTCGCACTACGCCGAGTACGAGGAGCGCTCGCTGCTGGAGGCGCGCGTCACGCGACCGCTGCTGGTCAAGCCGGCCCGCAAGAACGCGCCGATCTTCTTCTCGCACTCGTGTGTGCGCTCAGGCTCGACTCTGTTCCGCGTGATGCTGGCGGGGCATCCGGCCCTGCACGCGCCGCCGGAGCTTGGCATTCTGTGGTACGACACGATGCACGAGTGGCGGCGCAGCCTGACCGATCCGAGCTACGGCCACGGCTTCCACTGGGCGGCGCAAGGCGTGCAGTGGACGTTCATGGAGCTGCTGGGCTGCGATACCGAGACCGCCAAGGCCTACATGGACGAGCTGGTGGCGAACGAGACGCCGATCCAGGAAGTCTACGCGCGCTTGCAGGAGCTGTCGGCGCCGCGCATCCTGGTCGATAAATCGCCGTCGTACACGATGAGCCTGGACACCTTGCAGCGCGGCGAAGCGCTCTTCGACCGGCCCAAGTACATCCACCTGGTGCGCCATCCCTACGCGGTGATCGAGTCGATGGTGCGCATCCGCCTCGACCGGCTGTTCAGCCAGGCGATCTACGGCAGCGCAGACGTCGATCCGTTCGTGGTATCGGAAAAAGTCTGGACGACGAGCAACCGCAACCTGCTGACGTTCCTGCGCGATGTCGACGACGATCGGCAGCTGCGCGTCTACTACGAGCAGCTCGTCAGCCAGCCGGAGGCGACCATGCGCCGCGTCTGCGATTTCCTCGAAGTGCCCTACGACCCGGCGGTGATCCAGCCCTACGACAACAAGCGCGAGCGCATGATTTCGGGCATCGGCGATCCGAACATCCTCAAGCACGACCAGGTCGACGCGCACTACAGCGAGACCTGGCGGAAGGTCAAGCTGCCCTGGCGGCTGGGCGCGCAGGCGCAGGCGCTGGCCGCCGAGCTGGGCTATGAGCTGCCCGCCGAAGCGGAGGCCAACGGCGAGCAAAATCTCGTCGATCTGGTCGGGGCGGATCAGCTGGCGCAGCTCATGGCCTCGGTGCAGCAGCTCTCGCCCGACGAGGTCCAGGCGCTGCTCGCTTCCATGGAGAGCAGCACCAGCACATAAGAGCCGGAGTGCGGATGGTGGGAAGCGCCGGTCAGCATTGATCGCGCATCCCGCCATCCGCGCACGATTCGGCGGTCAGCACAGCCCGGAGTTCAACAACAGTTACTCTTGATGATAAGGCATCACGATATGCAGCATACAGGCGGACATGCAACACTGATCGAGCTTCTGCGCTCGCGAGCAGCGCTTCATCCCAGCAAGCGTGCCTACACCTTCCTGCTCGACGGCGACCTGGAAGAAGCACACTTGACCTATGAGGGTCTCGACCGGCGCGCCCAGGCGATCGGCGCGCTGCTCCAGAGCCTTGGAGCTACGGGCGAGCGCGTGCTGCTGCTGTATCCGCCGGGGCTTGACTATATCGCCGCGTTCTTTGGCTGTCTCTACGCCGGCGCGGTAGCCGTTCCCGCCTACCCGCCGAATCCGGGCCGCTTCGAGCGCACGCTGCCGCGCTTACAGTCGATCGTGGGCGATGCACGGCCGGCGGTGGCGCTCACAACCGCGCCGATCCTGGCGATCGCCGATCTGCTGGCCGAGAAAGCGCCGGAGTTTGGCGCGGTGCAGTGGCACACAACCGACGAGCTGAACGACGATCTGGCCGCAGACTGGCGCGCTCCCGCGATCGATGGCGGCGCGCTGGCGTTCTTGCAATACACCTCGGGCTCGACCTCAACGCCCAAGGGCGTGATGCTGACGCACGGCAACCTGATGCACAATTCGAGCCTGATCCAGCGCGGCTTCGGCACAAGCTCAGAGTCGCGCGGCGTGTTCTGGCTGCCGTTCTACCACGACATGGGCTTGATCGGCGGGCTGATTCAGCCGATCTACTGCGGCGGCACAAGTATGCTGCTGTCGCCGGTCACGTTCCTTCAGCGTCCGCTACGCTGGCTGCAAGCGATCTCGCGCTTCCAGGCGACGATCAGCGGCGGTCCCAACTTCGCCTACGATCTGTGCGCGCGCAAGATCACGCCCGAGCAGCGCCAGGATCTCGATCTCAGCAGCTGGCAGGTCGCCTTCAACGGTGCCGAGCCGATCCGCGCCGACACGCTCGATCGCTTCGCCGAGGCGTTCAGCGAGTGCGGGTTTCGCCGGGAAGCGTTCTATCCCTGCTACGGCCTTGCGGAGGGCACACTGCTGGTCGCCGGCGTTACACTCGAAAGCCCGCCGCTGGTGCGCGCCTTCGATGCCGCCGCGCTGGAGCAGAGCCAGGTTATCGAGCGCGCCGACGATGCACACACGCGCACGCTGGTCGGCAGCGGTCAGCCGCTGCAAACCGTGGCGATTGTGCATCCTGAGACCGCGATCGCAGCCGCGCCGGGCCAGGTTGGCGAGATCTGGGTTGCCAGCCCGAGCGTTGCCCAGGGCTACTGGAATCAGGCCGCCGAGAGCGGGCGCAGCTTCGATGCGCGGCTGGCCGGCGATCGCGAGTCCGGCGCGTTTTTACGCACCGGCGACCTGGGCTTCCTCCACGAGGGCGAGCTGTTTGTGACCGGCCGTATCAAAGACCTGATCATTATTCGCGGTCGCAACCATTATCCGCAGGACATCGAGCTAACGGTTGAGCACAGCCACCCGGCGCTGCGCGAGGGCAGCGGCGCGGCGGTTGCGGTCGAAGTTGGCGGCGAAGAGCGTCTGGTGATTGTGCAGGAGGTCGAGCGCCAGCACCGCAAGGTCGATCCCGAGATCGTGATCGGCGCGATTCGGCAGGCGGTGGCGCACGAGCACGATCTGCATGTGTACGCTGTCGTTCTGCTGCGCCACGGCACGATCCCCAAAACCTCAAGCGGCAAGATCCAGCGTCACGCCTGCCGCGCGGGCTTTCTCAACGGCACGCTCGAAACCATGGCGATCAGCCGGCACGACGAGCCGGCGCTCGCACCCACCGTCGAGCTGACGCGCACGATGCTGCTGGAAGCTGCGCCCAGTGAACGACAGCCACTGCTGACGGCCTATCTGCGGGCTCAGATCGCGGCGGCGCTTCAGGTTAGCGCCGAGCAGATCGGCCCCGAGCAGCCGGTCAGCGCGCTGGGCATCGACTCGCTGATGGCGGTTGAGCTTCAGCATACGCTCGAAACCGAGCTGGGCGTCGTCGTCTCGATGGTCAGCTTTCTTCAGGATCAGACCGTCGAGCAGCTGGCGGCAAGCATCCTTGACACGATTGACGAGACCGCAACGCCGGCACAGCGCCCGGTAGACGAGGCCGACAGCGGCGAGTATCCGCTCTCGCCGGGCCAGCGCGCGCTGTGGTTTTTGTACCAGCTGACGCCCGAAAGCACGGCCTACAACATCGCGACTGCCGTGCGCATCCGTGGCCCGCTCGATCTGCCCGCGCTCCGGCGCAGCTTCCAGCGCCTGGTCGAGCGCCACTCGGCGCTGCGTACAACCTTCACCATGCGACACGGCGAGCCGGTACAGCATATTCATGAGCACGCGCAGATCGCTTTTGCCGAGCAGGACGCAGCCCACTGGAGCGAAGCCGAGCGTCACGCGTGGCTTCAGCATGCGGCCCAGCAGCCCTTCGATCTCGAACATGGACCACTTCTGCGCGTGGATCTCATGACCTGCTCAGCCGACGAGCACCTGCTGCTGGTAGCCGTCCATCATATCGTCAGCGATCTGTGGTCGCTGGTGGTGCTGACCCACGAGCTGAGCCAGATCTACCCGGCCGAATGCAGCGGTACTACGCCGCAGCTTGCATCGGCGCCGCGCTACAGCGATTATGTGCGCTGGCAGAACGATCTACTGGCCGGAGCCGAGGGCCAGCGGCTGGCGATCTACTGGCGGCATCAGCTAGAAGGTGCGCCGACGGTGCTCAACCTGCCGACCGATCGGCCACGTCCGGCGCTGCAAAGCGACAGCGGCGCGGTCCACACCTTTGGCCTCGACGCAGCGGTTGCTCGCCGGCTCAAGGCGCTAGCTGAAGCGCGCAGCACGACGCTCTACACGGTGCTGCTTGCGGCCTTCGAGGCGCTGCTCTATCGCTACAGCGGCCAGCAGCAGTTCTTGATCGGCACGCCGACAGCAGGACGCAGCCGAGCCGAGTTCACCGGCAGCGTCGGCTACTTCACCAATGCGCTGGTGCTGCGCGCCGATCTTTCCGCACGACCGACCTTCGCCGAGCTGGTCGAGCGTGTGCGCCAGACGAGTCTCGACGCCTTCGCGCACCAGGACTACCCGTTTGTCACGCTGGTCGAGCGCATGGAGCTTGAGCGCGACCTGAGCCACTCGCCGCTGTTTCAGGTGATGTTCGCGCTGCAAAAAGCCCATACTCGCGACCAGTCCGATCTCACGGCGTTTGCGCTCGGAGAAAGCGGCACGCACATCGACGTCGGCGGGATGCGCTGGGAATCATTGCCGCTTGAGCAGCGCGTGGCCCAGTTCGATCTTTCGCTGGCGATGGGCGAGACCACCAGTGGCCTGGCCGCAACGTTGGAGTACAACACCGACCTTTTCGATCACGCGACAATTCAGCGCATGGCGCGGCACCTGCAAACAATCCTGACCGCGATCGCCGCCGATCCCGGCCAGCGCGTGGACGACTTGCCGCTGCTGAGCCAGGTCGAGCAGCAGCAACTGGCCGACTGGAACGCAACGGCGACAGAGATTCCGACCTCGGCGACGATTCACCAGCTGTTCGAGGCTCAGGCGCAGCAGACGCCGCACGCCGTCGCGGTGATCTACGGCGACACGCAATTGAGCTACGGCGCGCTCAACGCCCGCGCTGACACCTTCTCCCGCCGCCTGCAAGCGCTCGGCGTGGGACCGGAAACGCGGGTCGGCATCTGCGCGGATCGCTCGGTCGAGATGATGGTCGGCATCCTGGCGATTCTCACAGCCGGCGGCGCGTATGTTCCGCTCGATCCGACCTATCCCCAGGAGCGCATCGCCTACGTGCTGAGCGACACAGGCGCAACGATCGTGCTGACCCAAACCGCGCTGCGCGAGAGTCTAGCGCAGCACAACGTCGATCTGATCGTGTTGGATGGCGACGACGAAAACGCAGCGATCGCGCGCGCCGACGGCAGCCCGGGCGCGGTGTCGGCTGAGAACGCGGCGTGCATCATCTACACCTCGGGCTCAACGGGACAGCCCAAGGGCGTCGTGCTGACCCACAGCGGCATCGTCAACCTGATCGCGTCGTTTATGCTCTCCTACGATCCGGGCATCGCGGATCGGATGCTGCCGCTCACGTCGCTGGCGTCGGCGAGCTTTATCGGCGAGATTTTTCCGCTGCTGTGCGCCGGCGGCGGTCTGGTCCTGCCCAACAGCATCGAGGTGCTGGACTTCGAGGCGCTGCATGAGCTGATCGTCAGCCGCCACGTCACGATGATCAGCGCCGTGCCCTCGCTGATCGCGCGCTTGAACGCTCGTGCCGCCGAGCTGCCTGAGATGCGGCTGATCCTGAGCGGCGGTGAAGCGCTGTCTCACGGCGACATCGATCAGCTGGTGCACACGACGACGATCTCGAACGGCTACGGATTGACCGAGACAACCGTCTGCTCGACGTTCGCGCATGTCGATCCGCGCCAGCCGCACACCGGCAGCTACATCTCGGTTGGCCGGCCCGTGATCAACACCCAGATCTACATCCTGGACGAGCGGCTGCATCCTGCTCCGGTCGGCGTACCCGGCGAGCTATACGTCGGCGGCGCGGGCCTGGCGCGCGGCTACTTCAACGCTCCAGTACAGACCGCCGAGCGCTTTATCCCCGATCCCTTTGCCGCCGAATCTGGAGCACGGCTCTACCGCACCGGCGATCGGGCGCGCTGGCTGCCGAGCGGCGAGGTGGAATTCCTGGGCCGGCTGGATCAGCAGGTCAAGCTGCGGGGCTTCCGCATCGAGCTGGGCGAGATCGAAACGCTGCTCAGCGGCCATCCGCTGGTCCACGAGGCAGTCGTGATCGCGCGCGAAGATGCTCCCGGCGACAAACGGCTGGTGGCGTACGTCGTCGGGGAACAAAAGAACCAAGGAACAAAAGAACAAAAAGATGGCTCAGCTCTAGCCTCTCCCCCTTCTCCTGTGGCAACGGGAGAAGGGGGCCGGGGGGATGAGGGCCAGTCCAAGAATCTGGGCCTCGCCTCTACTCTCCGCTCCTACCTCCAAGAGCAGCTACCAGCTCACATGATCCCGGCCGCATTTGTGGTGCTCCCGGCGCTGCCGCTGACGCCCAACGGCAAAGTCGATCTGCGCGCGTTGCCCGTGCCCGTCGCCGACCGGCCCGAGACCGGCGCGGCCTTTCTGGCTCCGCGCAGCGGCGTCGAGCGTCAGATCGCGGCGATCTGGCAGGAGGCGCTGAAGCTGGAGCGCGTCGGCATCCACGACAATTTCTTCGATCTGGGAGGGCACTCGCTGCTGCTGGTACAGGTTCACACTCAGCTGCGCGCAACCTACAGCCACCTCCAGCTGGTCGATCTGTTCCGCTACCCGACCATCAGCACGCTGGCGACCTTCCTCAGCCCCGAGCAGGCGGCGGAGTCGTCGGCGGGCTTGCAGCAGCAAGCGACCAGGCACAAAGCTTTGCGCGATCGACGGGCGGAAGGTGCGCGATCGTCGGATGGGATCGCGATCGTCGGTATGGCGGGCCGCTTCCCTGGCGCGAACAACGTCGACGAGCTGTGGCGCAACCTGTGCGGCGGCGTCGAGTCGATCGCGTTTTTCTCCGACGAGGAGCTGATCGAGGCCGGCGTCGATCCCGAGCTGATCAAGATGCCCAACTATGTGCGGGCACGCGGCGCGCTCGGCGATGCCGAGTACTTCGACGCGGCGTTCTTCGGGCACAGCCCGCACGTGGCAACGCTGATGGACCCGCAGCACCGGCTGTTTTTGGAGGTGGCCTGGACCGCGCTGGAGCACGCCGGCTACGATTCCGAGCGCTACAACGGCCGGATCGGCGTGTTCGGCGGCGAGAGCATGAACACCTACCTGCTCAACAACGTTTTCTCGCACATGCGCATGGTCGCCTCGGTCGACAGCCTGCAAGCCTCGATCGGCAACGACAAAGACAGCCTGACTACCGAAGTCGCCTACAAGCTGAACCTGACCGGTCCCAGCCTGACGATCCAGACCGCATCTTCGACCTCGCTGGTGGCGGTGCATGTGGCATGCCAGAGCCTGCTGAATGGTGAGTGCGAGATGGGCCTGGCCGGCGGCGTGTCGATCCACTTCCCGGAAAAAGCCGGCTACCTGTATCACGAGGGCGGCGCGACCTCACCTGACGGCCACTGTCGCGCCTTCGATGCGCGCTCGAACGGCTTCGTCAACGGCCACGGCGCGGGCATTGTGGTGCTCAAGCGGCTGGAAGACGCGATCGCGGACGGCGACACGATCTATGCCGTGATCAAGGGGTCGGCGGTCAACAACGACGGCGCGGTCAAAGTCAGCTACATGGCGCCCAGCGTCGACGGGCAGGCCAACGTGATCACGATGGCGCATGCGGCGGCGGGCGTCGAGCCGGAGGAGATTTCCTACATCGAGGCCCACGGCACCGGCACCAGGCTGGGCGATCCGATCGAGATCGCCGCGCTGACACAGGCATTCCGCGCCGGCACCGACAAGCGCAACTACTGCGCGATCGGCTCGATCAAGCCCAACATCGGCCACCTCGATACGGCGGCGGGCGTGGCCGGTCTGATCAAAGCGGCGCTCGCGCTGAAGCATGAGCAGATCCCGGCTAGCCTGCACTTCGAGCAGCCCAACCCGCAGATCGATTTTGCCAGCAGCCCGTTCTTTGTCAACACCAGCCTGACCGAGTGGCGCTCCAACGGCTCTCCTCGCCGCGCCGGCGTCAGCTCGTTTGGCATGGGCGGCGCGAACGCTCACGCCGTGCTGGAAGAAGCACCCGCGCGACCAGCATCCGATCCGGCGCGGCCGTGGCAGCTGCTGACGCTTTCGGCTAAAACCGAGACCGCGCTCGATCGGCAGACCGCTGAGCTGGCGACCTACCTCCAGCAGCACCCCGATCTCAACCTCGCCGACGTGGCCTACACGCTCCAGCTCGGGCGACGCGCGTTCAACTACCGCCGTACGCTGGTCTGCCGCGATCTACCCGATGCCGTCCAGGCGCTCGCCAGCAGCGATCCCGAGCGGCTCTTCTCCTCCTACCAGGAGCCCGGCGGCCGCCCGCTGATCTTTATGTTCTCGGGCCAGGGCGCGCAGTATCCAGGCATGGCCGCCGACGTCTACCACGACGAGCCGATCTTCCGCGAGGCGCTCGATCGCTGTGCCGAGCTGCTCCAGCCGCTGATGGGCCAGGATATTCGCGCGATCATCTTTGCGCAGCCCGGCGCGGAAACTCCGGTGCTTGAGCAGACGCAGTACGCGCAGCCGGCGCTGTTTGCGATCGAATATGCGCTGGCGCAGCTCTGGATCTCGTGGGGCGTAAGGCCCAGCGCGATGATCGGCCACTCGATCGGCGAGTACGTCGCGGCCACGCTCGCGGGCGTCTTCTCGCTTGAAGATGCGCTGAAGCTGGTTGCGGGGCGCGGGCGGCTGATGCAATCGCTGCCGTCGGGATCGATGCTGGGCGTGCCGCTGCCCGAGGCCGAGGTGCGGCCGCTGCTGGGGACGACTCTCTCACTCGCTGCGGTCAATGGACCGTCGGTGTGCGTCGTCTCAGGGCCGACTGACGCGATCGAGCACCTGGAGCGTCAGCTGGCCGCGCGTGGCCTGAACTGCCGCCGTCTGCATACCTCGCACGCGTTCCACTCGGCGATGATGGACCCGATCCTGCCGGCCTTCACCGAGCTGGTGCGCGGAATCACGCTCAACCCGCCGCGCATGCCGTTCATCTCGAATGTGTCGGGCAGCTGGATCACGGCTGAGCAGGCGACCGATCCGCGCTACTGGGCCACACATCTACGGCAGGCGGTGCGCTTCGCCGATGGCCTGGACGAGCTGCTGCGCGATCCGCAGACTGTGCTGCTGGAGATCGGACCCGGCCAGACGCTGACCACGCTGACGCGCCAGCATCCCGCCAAAACTCTCGGCCAGACGGCGCTGAACTCGCTGCGACATCCGCAGGACAAGCAGCCCGACCGGGCGTTCTTGCTGGGCACGCTGGCCCGACTCTGGCTCGCGGGCGTGGAGATCGACGCCGAGCAGCTGTATGCCGGCGAGCAGCGACGACGCATCGCGCTGCCGACCTACCCGTTCGAGCGCCAGCGCTTCTGGCTCGAGCCGCTCAAGCTGACCGCTGCGGCTGCCGCCGAGCCCGCGCCGCTTGGGAAGCGCGCCGACATCGCCGACTGGTTTTATCTGCCCTTCTGGAAGCCCACGCTACCACCGGCTGCCCCTGCGCCCGACGCCGCGCCTGTGCGCTGGCTGGTCTTCGCCGACGAGCTTGGCCTGAGCGCCGCGCTGGTCCGGCAGCTTGAGCAGCGCGGCCACGAGATCGTCGTGGTGCGGGCAGGTGCAGGCTACGAGCAGATCGATCGCCGGCTGTTTGTGATCGATCCGAGCCAGCGGCTGGATTACGATATGCTGCTGGCAGATCTGGCCCAGCAGGAGCTGACGCCTGAGCGGATCGTGCACGCGTGGAGCGTTGCGTCGAGCGCCGGCGACCAGATCACCGCCGCGACGTTTGCGACGGCGCAGCAGCACGGATTCTACAGTCTGCTCTCGCTGGCGCAGGCGCTTGGGGCGCAGCCAAAGCTGCAGCCCGTGCACATGGTCGTGCTCTCCAGCGGCATGCAGTGCGTCGGTCACGAGCGAGCGTGGAGCGCGGAAAAAGCAACGCTTCTCGGGTTATGTAAAGTTATTCCTCAGGAATATCCGCATGTAACCTGCCAGAGCGTCGATATTGCCGCGCCGGAAGCGAACGATCGCCAGACCGCGCGGCTGGCTGAGCTGCTGGCCGGCGAATGCCTGCGGCCCGTTCCCGGCGGTGTGCTGGCCTACCGCGACGGCCGGCGCTGGGAGCAAGCCTTCGAGTCGGCGCGCCTTGAGCCGGGCCGCAGCACGATCCGCCCTGGCGGCGTCTACCTGATCACCGGCGGCTTCGGCGGCATTGGCCTGTCGCTGGCACGGCACCTGGCGCGTACGGCTCAGGCCAGGCTGGCGCTGCTGGCGCGCACGGAGCTGCCGCCGCGTGACGAGTGGGAGATCTGGCTCGACACCAACGACGACGATGTCAGCCGCCGTATCCGCGACGTCCAGGAGCTGGAAGCGCTCGGCGCGGAGGTGCTGGTCTTTGCCGCCGATGTCACACAGCCGGCACAGCTACGCGCGGCGCTCGATCAGATCGATGCGCGCTTTGGGGCGCTGCACGGCGTGATCCACGCGGCCGGCCTGGTGAACAAAGCGTTCTTCCAGGTGGTACAAGAAATGGATCGCCACGCCTGCGAGCAGCACTTCCAATCCAAGGCCTACGGCCCGATCGCGCTGGAGCAGGCGCTGGCCGGGCGGCAGCTCGACTTTTGTATGCTGCTCTCGTCGCTCTCAGCCGTGCTGGGCGGCCTCGGCTTCGCCGCCTACGCGGCGGGCAACAGCTTCATGGATGCCTTTGTGCAGCAGCATAACCAGCACAGCGCGTCATCCTGGATCAGCGTGGATTGGGACGCCTGGGAGCTGACCGAGGCGCAGCGCCAGGGCCTGACCACGGAGCAGCAATCGGCGGCGTTCGCGATCACGGCCGACGAGGGCATGGACGCTTTCGAGCGCATCCTGAGCGCCGGGCCGCTGCCCCAGCTAATCGTCTCGACCGGCGATCTCCACGCGCGTATCAACCGCTGGATCGAGCTTGAGCAGCTGCACGAAGAGCGCGCTGCGGTGCCCGTCGAGCCGGCAAGCTACCACCCACGCCCACGACTGCCAAATCCCTATGTCGCGCCGCGCAACGCCACCGAGCAGGCGATCGTCGAGCTGTGGCAGGAGACGCTGGGCTTGCAGCAGGTCGGCATCCACGACAACTTCTTTGAGCTGGGCGGCAACTCGTTGAGCGGCATCACGCTGATCGGACGCGTCAAAGAGCGCTTCCAGGTTCAGATTCCGACCGTCAGCTTGTACGAAGGGCCGACGGTGAGCGCGCTCGCCAAGCTGATCGACGGGGATGAAAGCGAGCAGACCTACGATGACCGGCGCAGCCGTGGCGAGCGACGGCGCGAGCGGCGGCGTGGCCGGCGCGGCGATCGCGGACAGCAGACCATTGAGGATGAGATCGACGAGATCGACGAGATCGACGAGATTGATGATTAGGGCTTACCCGAGAAGGTGACCATGAAGATCTTACGGAATATCGTGCTCAGCGTGCTGGTGCTGGCGTTGATTCTGGCCGGCGCGGGCGTCTGGGTTGTGCGCCGCGCATGGCCGCAGGTGGACGGAAATCTGGCACTGCCGGGACTTTCGGCGCCGGTGCGCGTGATCCGCGATGCCTGGGGCGTGCCCCAGATCTACGCCGAGAACGAGCGCGACCTGTTCATGGCTCAGGGCTATGTGCACGCCCAGGATCGACTCTGGGCGATGTACTTCAACGCGCTGGGTGCAACTGGCAAGATCAGCGCGGTCGTCGGCGAGCAGGGTCTCGCCACCGACAAGGTGCTGCGCACCTTTGGGCTGGCGCGCGCCGCCGAGCGTGAGTGGGCCGCGATGGCCCCCGAAGATCAAGCCTTGCTGCAAGCGTATGCCGACGGCGTCAACGCCTATGTCGACGCCAATCGCAATAACCTGCCGCTTGAGTTCACCGTGCTGCGCTACGATCCCGAGCCCTGGACGCCGGTGAATTCGATCGCCTACGGCTACGTGATCAGCATCTCGCTCTCGGGCAACTACCGGCTGGAATTTCTCCGCTCGCGCATGATCCCCGAGATCGGCGAGCAAAAAACCCAGGAGCTGCTGCCGGCCTACGATCCGAACACGCCGTTTATCGTTCCCGACGCGGCGCAAAGCTACCAGTCGATGCGCACGATGGGCTTTGCCGGCCTGAACGCGCTCGACGAGCTGCTGGGCGACTCCGGCGCGATGTGGGGCAGCAACAACTGGGTCGTTTCGGGCGACCGCACGACTACGGGCAAGCCGATCCTGGCCGGCGACACGCACATGAATCTGGGCATACCGTCGATCTGGTACATGAACGGGCTGCACGGCGGGCGCTTCAACACGGTCGGCTTTTCCTTCGCCGGCATTCCGGCCGTAGTCCTCGGCCACAACGATCGCATCGCCTGGACCACCACCAACCTCAACCCGGACTCGCAGGATCTCTACCTCGAAAAGCTCGACAACCGCGAGAATCCCACGAAATACGAGTTCCAGGGCCAGTGGCGCGATCTGGAGATCATCAAGGAGTCGATCCCGGTCAAGGGTAGAGATCCCGAGCCGCTGACCGTCTACGTCACGCAGCACGGCCCGATCATCAACGATGTGGTCGACGACATGAATCAGGCCGAGCCGCTGGCCTTTAAATGGGCGATGCTGGGCGAAAACACGCTGTTTCCCGCGCTGCTCAAGCTCAACCAGGCGCAGAACTGGGAGCAATTTCATGAGGCGCTGCGCACCTGGCGCATGCCCGGCCAGAACTTTGTGTATGCCGACGTGGACGGCAACATCGGCTACCAGATGACCAGCCAGGTACCGATCCGCACCGCGCAGCACAGCGGCCTCGTGCCGGTGCCGGGCTGGACGGGTGAGTACGAGTGGCAGGGCTTCATTCCCTATGACGAGCTGCCGTCGAGCTACAACCCGCCGCAAGGCTTCATCGCCACCGCCAACAACAAGGTCGTCAGCGACGCCTACCCGTATAAGATCACCAACGAGTGGGACCCCGGCTACCGGGCCCAGCGCATCACCGATCTGCTCAAAGCCAACGATCAGGTCGACGTGGCCGCTATCCAGCAGATGCAGGGGGACACCTTCTCGATCCCGGCCAGTAATATTCGGCCCTACATGCTGGCGATCAAACCGCAGAACGACGAAGAGGCGCGGATGATCGAGGCGATCCGCAGCTGGGATCTGCGCTACGAGGCCGATCAGATCGGGCCGACCCTGTTCCAGGCCTGGTACTGGTTCCTGTTCCAGGATACGCTGCGCGACGATCTGAATCCAGAGATGGCTCAGGATTATATCGACGGGCAGTACGAGCGACACGGGCGCTTCCAGGTGGTGGCCATGACGCAGTTTATGCGTGATACGAACAACGCCTGGTTCGACGACCAGAAGACGCCCGAGGTCGAAAACCGCGACGCGATTCTTCAGCGCAGTTTGAGCCAGGCGCTGGCATGGCTCAAAGAAGAGCACGGCAGCGACATGAGCAAATGGACCTGGGGCGAGGTTCATCAAATAAAATACGTCAGTCTGCTGGAGCGCAGCGGCAATCCCCTGGCTACCTGGCTGTACAACATCGAGCCGATCCGCGCCCGTGGCGAGAACTTTACGATCAACGCCGGCTCGTTCAGCTACGCGGACCCGTTCAGCATGGCACATGGCACGTCGCAGCGCGAGATCGTCGACCTGAGCAATCTCGACGGCATGCAGGTGATCCAGAGCACCGGCCAGAGCGCGCTGGTACGCCACCCGCACCGCACCGATCTGATGGCGAAATGGGGGAACATTGAGTATATTCCCATGCCCTTCAGCCGTGAGAACGTCGAACAAAACGCCACCAGCACCCTGACACTTACTCCCGAGGACAGCCAATGAGCGATATACAGTCACAATTCGCAACGCTATCGCCGGAGCAGCGCCGGCTGCTGGAGCTGCTGGCGCACAAACAGGCGACCCAGGCGGCCAGCGCGGCGGCCGAGGAAACGCAGCCCACCGACAGCCGGAGCATCCCGCTGCGCACCGGCACGGGACCGGCGCCGCTCTCGTTCGGGCAGCAGCGGCTGTGGATGCTGGATCAGTTTCAGCCGGGCAGCATCTTCTACAACATGCCCCAGGTGCTGCGGCTGGAAGGGCCACTGAATACCGAAGCTCTGGAGCGCAGCCTGGATGAGATCCTGCGCCGCCACGAGATCTTGCGTACCACTTTTGCCAATGTCGACGGCGAGCCGGCACAGGTTGTCGCGCCGGAGCTGCACCTGGCGCTCGTGCACAGCAGCGTGGAGGAGCAGCCGGACACGGATCGCGAGGCTGCCGCGCTCCAGCTGGTGATCGCCGATGCGCAGCGACCGTTCGATCTCCATCGCGGGCCGCTGGTGCGCGGTCTCCTGGTCCGCCTTGGCGAGCAAAGCCACATGCTGGCGCTGACGCTGCATCACATCGTCTTCGACGGCTGGTCGATGGGCACCATGCTACGCGAGATCGCGGCGCTGTACCAAGCCTTTGTCACCGGCACATCGGCGCCGCTGCCGGAGCTGCTGATCCAGTACGGCGATTACGCCGCCTGGCAGCGCGAACGACTCCAGGGCGAGCGGCTTGAGCGGCAGCTGGCATTCTGGAAGGAAGAGCTGGGCGGCAAAGTCGCGGCGCTCAACCTGCCGACCGACCGGCCGCGCGCGGTAGGGCCGAGCTTCACCGCTAACGGCGCCAAGCTTCCGCTGCACATTCCCCGGCCGCTCACCGATGCGCTGACCGAGCTGAGCAAGCAGGAGGGCGGCACGTTGTTTATGACGCTGTTGGCCGCTTTCCAAACGCTGCTGCATCGCTACAGCGGCCAGCCGAATATTCTGGTGGGCTCGCCGATCGCCAACCGCAACCAGGATGAGCTGGAAGGCATGATCGGCTTTTTCAACAACATGCTGGTGCTGCACGGCGACATGACCAGCGATCCCACGTTTCGCGAGCTGATCGGCCGGGTGCGCACAACCACGCTGCGGGCCTACGAGCATCAGGAGCTGCCCTTCGAAAAGCTGGTCGAGGAGTTTCAGCCCAGCCAGAACATGAGCCGCAGCCCGCTCTTCCAGGTGATGTTCGCGCTCCAGAACGCGCCGCTGTCCGTGGTCAAACAGGGCGGGCTAACCTTGCGCGCGATCAATGTGGATCTCGGCACGGCGCGTTTCGATCTGTCGCTGTCGATCCGCGAGAGCGAGCAGGGCCTGACCGCAACGCTGCTCTACAACACGGATCTTTTCGACGCGGAGACGATCACGCGGATGCTGGCACACTACCACACGCTGCTCCAAAGCATCGTCGCCAGCCCGGATCGACGCATCTCGGAGCTGCCGATTCTGACCGAGGCGGAAGCGCAACAGCTGCTGGCCTGGAGCGACGAGTCGCAGATCTATCTGCTCGACAGCAACCTGCAACTCGCGCCGATTGGCGTGCCCGGCGACATCTACATCGGCGATACCGAACTCCCCGGAGAGAGCACGTCCAGCGCTGAGCGTGACCCGGCGCGAGCGGTAGCGCATCCGTTCCGCGACGATCCCGAGGCGCGCCTGTACAAAACCGACCGCCGTGCCCGCTACCGCGCCGACGGCACGATGGATATTTTGACTGAGGCGACTGCGGAAGAGGCGAGCGCGGCCAAGACGGCGCCGTTTGTCGCGCCGCGCACACCGATCGAGGAAGAGCTGGCGGTGATCTGGCAGTCGATTCTGGGACACGAGCGGGTCGGCGTGTACGACGATTTCTTCAATCTCGGCGGGCACTCGCTCAGCGCGGGCCGCCTGATCACACGCGTGCGCGAAACCTTCAAGGTTGATCTCCCGATGCGCAGCCTGTTCGAGGCGACGACGGTCGCGGCGATGGCCGAGCTGATGGTCGCCCAGGAGGCACGACCCGGCCAGACCGAGAAGATCGCGCGGGTGTTGCAGCGACTGCGCAGCACCTCACCGGAGGAGAAGCGCCAGCTGCTGGATCAGAAGCGGCGCGAGCGCAGCCAGAGTACCGAATCGTCTGAGTAAGCGTACGACACGATCTGTAGCGCTCGGCCCGGATCGAGATCGATCCTCGTCATGGTGCCGGGCGCGCCTTTGACCGCCATCGAGCGCGACCGGCTGATCAGGTCGATCCAGATCGTGACCAGGCCGCAGCGCGTTGGAAGCAGGTCGCGGGCGGAGTGGCCCCCAGTGCTCCGGCAGAAGAAAGCGAAGTAGAACATTTGCTATGCAAAGCGACGGCATGAAACCTTCCACCAGCCTGTCGGCTGAGGAGCTTGAGCTATTCGCCTATCTGCTTGAAGACGAAGGGGTTGATACCAATAGGCAACGCTTGATCCCCCGCCGCGATCCCCACGCTGAAATCCCGCTTTCGCTAGCCCAGGAGCGTCTGTGGTTTCTGGATCAGTGGGAGCCCGGCAATCCGGCCTCGAATATTTCGTTTGCTGCGTATCTGAAGGGCCAGCTATCGATCGCTGTGCTTCAGCAAAGCCTGGATGAGATCGTGCGGCGTCACGAGGTGCTGCGCACGACATTTCGGGTAGTCAACGACCAGCCGCGCCAGATCGTCGCCCCGGCGCTTGACCTACCGCTGTCCGTGCTCGACCTCAGCCTCCAGCAGGGTGACCTCCAAGAGCACATCATCCAGCACGGTCGCCAGCGCTTCGATCTCCAAACCGGCCCGCTGCTCCGTGTGGACCTGCTCCGCCTCACCGATCATCAGCACCTGTTTCTGCTGACGATCCATCACATCGTTTTCGATGGCTGGTCGATCGGCATCTTCTTGCGTGAGCTGACCCGGCTGTATGCCGCGCTGATTCACGACCAGCCCGTGCCGCTCCCCGAGCTGCCGATCCAGTACGCCGATTTTGCGATCTGGCAGCGCGAGTGGCTCCAGGGCGAGATACTCCAGCAGCAGCTCAGCTACTGGCAGCGCCAGCTCGCCGGCCACCTGCCCGTCCTCGAATTGCCCGGCGACTACCCTCGCCCGCCGATCCTGACCTATGAGGGCGCGAGGAGTGAGCAGCGCCTGCCGCTGGCGCTACAGCAGCAGCTCCATGCTCTCAGCCAGACCGAGGGCGCGACGCTCTTCATGACGCTGCTGGCCGCCTTTTACGTCCTGCTCTTCCGCTATACCGGCGAAACCGATCTGCTGGTCGGCAGTCCGATCGCCAACCGTGCCTTTATGGATCTTGAGCCGCTGCTAGGCTTGTTCCTCAACACGCTCGTGCTGCGCGCCGACCTGTCGGGAAATGGCTCCTTCCGGCGGCTGCTGCACCAGGTGCGCGACACCACGCTGGAAGCCTACGCCCATCAGAACGTGCCCTTTGAGCAGCTGCTTGAAACGCTGCGGCCACCGCGCGACCCCAGTCACACGCCGCTTTTCCAGGTTCTGTTCATGTTACAGAACGCGCCGGGACCCGACGCTGAGCAGCGTGAGCTGGAGGTAGAGTTTGCGCGCGTGGAGAAAACCAGCGCCAGGTTCGATCTGACACTTTCGCTGAGTGAGACAGCCGATGGGCTGCGGGTGATGGCCGAGTACAAGACCGATCTCTTCGCGGCTACGACCATCGATCGGCTGCTGGGCCATTACGGAACGCTGCTCGAAGCGATCGCCGTCGACATCGATCAACCGATCTCCCGGCTGCCGCTCCTGACCCCGGCTGAAGTACAGCAGCTACAGGCATGGAGTAACGCCACGACGTTTCCGATCCACCAGTGCCTCCACCATCTGGTAGAGGCTCAAGCCCAGCAGACGCCCGGCGCCATTGCCGTGGTGCTTGGCGCGGAGTCGCTCACCTACCACGACTTGAGCCGCCACTCCCATCAGCTTGCGCACCATCTGCGCACGCTTGGAGCCGGGCCTGGACAGTTCGTCGGTGTTATGATGGAGCGCTCGCTCGACCTGCTCGTGGGACTGCTCGGCGTGCTCAAGGCGGGCGCGGCCTACCTACCGCTCGATCCTTCCTACCCGCCAGACCGGCTTAACTTTATCGTCGCCGATGCCCGGCCTCAGGTGCTGCTCACCGATGATGCCCATGCAGCGCAGTGCCAGCAGCTTGAGTGGCAGGGACACCTTTGTACGCTGACGGCTACGTTGTCCAACCCTGCCTTGCCTGATACACCGCTGCATGACGGCGCCACACCCGACAACTTAGCTTATGTTATTTACACTTCAGGCTCGACGGGACGACCCAAGGGCGTAGCCATCCCACATCGTGCTGCGGTCAACTTCCTGGAAGCAATGCGCATTTGTCCCGGCTTGAGCGCTCAGGACACCTTGCTGGCCGTGACCACCATTGCCTTCGACATCGCCGTGCTCGAATTGTTCCTGCCGCTGGTGGTGGGTGCGCGCATCGCCCTGGTCAGCCATGACGTGGCAAGTGACGGCGTACAGCTCGCCGCAGCACTCCAGGCAAGCGAAGCAACAGTCATGCAAGCTACACCAGCCACCTGGCGTATGCTGCTAGATGCCGGCTGGGCAGGCAATCCAGCTCTGCGGATACTATGCGGCGGCGAGGCACTCCCACGCGATCTAGCTAGCCGCCTGCACGAGCGCTGTGCGGAGCTGTGGAACATGTACGGCCCGACCGAGACGACGGTCTGGTCGACAGTGCTGCCGGTCGAGATCCACGAAGGCCCGGTTCCGATCGGCGGCCCGATCGCCAATACGCAGCTGTATATTCTCGATGCGCAGCTACAGCCGGTGCCGATCGGCGTGCCGGGTGAGCTATACATCGGCGGGACGGGCGTTGCACAGGGCTACCTGAACCGGCCCGAGCTGACCGCAGAAAAGTTTATCGCTAACCCCTTCGTAAACGAAAGCGCAGCTGGTGATCGGCTGTACCGCACGGGAGATCGGGTGCAGTGGCAGCCCGATGGCACGATCAGCTTTTTGGGACGAGCGGACTTCCAGGTCAAGCTGCGCGGCTACCGCATCGAGCCAGGTGAGATCGAGGCTCTACTGCTAGAGCAGCGCACGGTGGCAGAGGCGGTCGTGATTGTGCGCCCAGACGCAGCGGGCGACCAGCAGCTGGTGGCGTACGTCGTAGAAGAACCTAGAACCCAGAACCTAGAACCTAACGGAGAACAGAGAACAAACGAACAAAGAACAAAAGAACAAACGGAAAGCCAAGAACCAAGAACCAAGAACCTAGAACCTAACGAAGAACAAAGAACAAAAGAACAAACGGAGACCGCGCCTCCCCCTTCTCCTGTCGCAACCGAGCCAAAAGCTTGGCGAGGTTCGGGGAAGGGGGACGCAGGGGGTGAGGGCCTATTCACGAGTGAGGGCCTGTCCTCCACACTCCGCAAGGAACTTGCGCAACGCCTGCCCGAGTACATGATCCCGACGGCGTTTGTGCTGCTCGACGCACTCCCACTCACGCCCAACGGCAAAATTGATCGCAAAGCGCTACCTGCGCCCGAGCAGATCGCGCCCACCTTAACGCGCAGTCTGGTACTGCCGCGCACGCCCGTCGAAGCGGTGCTGGCCATCCTATGGAGCGCGGTGTTGGGGCGCGAGACCATTGGCGTCGAAGACAACTTTTTCGAGCTGGGTGGACATTCTCTTAAGGCTACCCAGATCCTTGCCCGTGTGCGTGCAACCTTTCACGTCAACCTGACGCTACGCAGCGTGTACCAGGCCCCGACAATAGCAGCGCTGGCTGAGCTTGTAGTTGCCAGCGAAGCGCAGCCGGGCGCGACCGAAAAGATTGCACGAACCCTCCTGCACATCCACAGCCTCTCGGATGAGACTCGGCAGCGGCTGTTAGAGCAAAAACGCAAAGATCGTGATGTGCGCTAAATCGGGCTTTGTTTGGCTGTCCTCAAGCGACAGCAGGGTGTATCGGCAAGATCGCGATCACGCGCATAATCGGAGCATGTCACGGGAGGGGTGACGCCGATATGCTCCAGCAGAAAAACGAGGAGAGGCATTCGGTATGCAAAGCGATGGGATGACGTCTATCACTGACTTCTCAGCCGAGGAGTTTGAGCTACTCGGGTATCTGCTTGAAGAAGAAGGCACGATCGATGATCGACAGGTGATCAGGTCGCGCGATCCCCATGCTGAAATCCCGCTTTCGTTCGCCCAGGAGCGCCTGTGGTTTCTCGATCAGTGGGACCCCGGCAATCCGGCGTACAATCTGTTGTTTGCCGCGCGGGTCAAAGGTGATTTGCAGGTCGATGCCTTCAAGCGCAGTCTGAACGAGATTCTGCGCCGGCACGAAGCGCTGCGCACCACCTTTCGAGTAGTCGATGGACAGCCGCACCAGATCATCGCGCCGACGCTTGAACTGCCACTCTCCGTGATCGACCTGAGCCCATTGCCCCACGCCGAGCAGCATGTCGCCCTTCAGCAGCATGTCGCCGAGCACAGCCGCCAGCGCTTCGATCTGGCCACAGGCCGGCTGCTGCGCGCGGATCTGCTCCGCCTCGACCCGCACGAGCACCTGTTTCTGCTGACGATCCACCACATCATCTTTGACGGCTGGTCGATCGGCGTGTTTTTGCGCGAGCTGACTGTGCTCTATGAGGCTTTTGTTAAAGGCCGGCCGTCGCCGCTGCCGCCCTTGCCGGTCCAGTACGCCGACTTCGCGATCTGGGAGCGCGAGTGGCTCCAGGGCGACGTTTTGGAGCAGCAGCTCGGCTACTGGCAGCGCCAGCTTGACGGCAATCTGCCCGTCCTCGAATTGCCCGGCGACTATCCGCGACCGCCCGTGATGACCCATGAGGGCTCCTTCCGTGAGCAGCTTTTCCCGGCGGCGCTGAGCCGGCGACTCCATGCTCTCAGCCAGACTGAGGGCGCGACGCTCTTCATGACGCTGCTGGCCGCGTTTTACGTCCTGCTCTTCCGCTATACCGGCGAAGCCGATCTGCTGGTCGGCAGTCCGATCGCCAACCGTGCCTTTGTGGATCTTGAGCCGCTGGTGGGCTTCTTCCTCAACACGCTCGTGCTGCGCGCCGACCTGTCAGGAAATGGCTCCTTCCGGCGGCTGCTGCACCAGGTGCGCGACACCACGCTGGAAGCCTACGCCCATCAGAACGTGCCCTTTGAGCAACTCGTCGAGGAGCTGCGGCCACCGCGCGATCGCGCCCACACACCGATCTTCCAGGTGATGTTCATCCTCCAAAACATGCCGGCTCCAGAGCATGGCCAGCGGGAGCTAGAGGTAGCATTTGAGCGCGTGGACAAAGGCGCGGCCAAGTTTGATCTGACACTGTCGCTGAACGACACGCCCGATGGGCTGCGGGTGATGGCCGAGTACAAGACCGATCTCTTCGCGGCTACCACGATCGATCGGCTGCTGGGCCACTACCACACGCTGCTCGAAGCGATCGCCGTCGACATTGAGCAGCCGATCTCCCGGCTGCCGCTGCTGACTGATGCCGAGCGACAGCAGATCCTGGCCTGGAACGAGACACCCCGGCCGCTGAGGGAAACCGCCTGCATCCATCACCTGTTCGAGGCGCAGGTGGAGCGCACCCCCGACGCGATCGCGCTGGTGTTCGAAGATGCTCAGCTGACCTACCGCGAGCTGAACCGGCGGGCGAATCAGCTGGCGCATCATCTGCGCACGCTGGGTGTGCAGCCCGAGGAGCGCATCGGGCTGTGTGTCGAGCGCTCAGTGGAGCAGATCGTGGGCGTGCTGGGCGTGCTCAAGGCGGGTGCGGCTTACCTTCCCCTCGATCCGCACTATCCCATCGATCGGCTCCAGTTCATGGTCACGGATGCGCACGTGCGGCGGCTGCTGACCCGCCAGATGACGCCTGCCGACGCGATGACGGCCTGGTTCCCCGGCTCGGTGGTCGATCTCCTGGCCGATGCGGACCAGATCCGCCGGCAGCCGGCCACCAATCCGAGCGTGACG
>DASWTQ010000522.1:0-1827 GCA_036402055.1 Herpetosiphonaceae bacterium | reverse complement strand
TTGGCGAGGAGCTGTTCTTCCGGGGCTATGCCTTCAAGGCGCTGCGCGAGAATAGCTCACGCCGCACGATCGCTGTGATCGCGATCCAGCTGCTGGTGGTGATCGGGCTGCCGCTGGTGATTATGCTGGCGCTCAGCGTGTTTAGCTGGGCCGATGTTTCGCTGCTGGTGGCGAGTCTGGCGGCCGCGCTAGGTCTTTCCGCGCTGGTTCCATCGCCACGGGTGCGGGCCTATCTGATCAGCTCAGCTTTCTTCTCGGTGGTGCATCTCAGCGGCATCAACCAGGGCGCGATCGCGCTGCTGGCGGCGACGTTTATCGGCGGCCTGTGCCTGGCAGGCGCCTTCGATCGCACCGGCTCGATTCTGCCCAGCATCATTGCCCACGCGGTCAACAACAGCGTCGCCTTCGGCAATCTGATCTACTGCGTCAACACCTACGGCTCGGTCCAAAATTGCGGTTAACTACACATCACGCGCGCACAGAGCGATTCGTGCTCGCGCAGCTTTTTTAAAGGGAGAACAGAGTTGACAAAACAAGATGAACGAATGCGTCTGCGCAAGCGTCTGGTCGAGCGGGCGATTGACCATGCGGCGAATCATGAGTGGGACGAGGCAATCAAGGATAATCTGCGCGTGCTGGAGTATGGCAAAGATGCCGATACGCTCAACCGGATCGGCAAAGCCTACTTCGAGCTGAGCCAGTATGATCAGGCGCTCGACTATTATCGCGAGGCGCTGCAAGCCTATCCTTCGAATGTGATCGCGCGCAAGAACATCTCGCGGCTCGAAACATTGCAGTCGCTGGAGAACGCGCCGACGCGCACGGTGCGGCAGCATGTCGATCCGCAGATTTTTATCGTCGAGACCGGCAAGACCGCGCTCACGACGTTGACCGGCATCGCGGCGAGCGATGTGGTGGCCAGCCTGATGATCGGCGAGCAGCTGACGATCAAGCACGACGGCAAGAACGTGACGCTCTCGGACGGCGACGGGAATCAGATCGGATCGCTTGAGCCGCAGCTGGCCCAGCGCCTGATCCAGATGCTTGAAGGCGGCAATCGCTACTCGGCGGTGGTGGCGAACCTCCAGAACGGCGTCGTGAAGGTGCTGATCCGCGAGATCTACCAGGCTCCCTACCAGCGCAACCGCGTGTCGTTTCCGGGCAAGCTTGGCGGCGACATCGCCCACTTCCGCACGTATGTCCGCGACGTTCCGCTGCGCTACGAGCTTGACGCCGACGACTTGCAGGAAGATGACGATCTGGGCGAGGACGACAGCAGCGACGATACCGACGAGGATTTCTTCCGTGGCGATACCCACGACGAGGAAGAGGTCGGTCTGGAAGAGATCGAGGCTGATATTTCGCCCGACGAGGACGAGGAAGAAGAGTCCTAATTCTTCGACTGCGATCGGGTCAAGCTGTGACACGGTGGGGCGTATGGAAATACGCCCCGCTGGTTTTTAATCGACAGCGCGGCCCTACAGCTCGATCCTGACCGGCTCCCGACCATCGATGACCTCGCCAAGCAGATCTTCGAGGAGCGCCAGCGGCTCGACGGCGAGCATGAGCACAGACGGATCAAGCGCCTGATGCACAGACGTGAGCGCTTCTTCCAGCAGCCCGCGACTGATGGCCGGCAGCTGCACGCCCAGGCGATGGCGCAGCGCCGCCGCTGCGGTGCTGAAGCGCGCCGCTAGCTGGAGATCGCCTTGCTGAGCGGCGACCGCGCCCAGCCCGGCCAGATTCTTGATGATGCCGACCTTATCGACGACCTCCCGGCAAAGGCGCAGGCTGGTCAGATAGTGCTGCCGCGCCTCGTCGATCGCG
>DASWTQ010000521.1:0-33525 GCA_036402055.1 Herpetosiphonaceae bacterium | reverse complement strand
ATCCGAATCGAGCTGGAAACAGGCCGAATCATCTGGGTCGAGTTGGAGATCAGCAGGCTCATCAGGATCGAGCTGGAAGCTGGCCGAATCCACGCAGTAGGCTGCATCTGCCTCGCGGATCAGCGCATAGTGCATCCCGCCGACCTGCCGAACCAGCCCCTTAAGCTCAAGCATCGCCAGCGTGGACGAGACAACCGGCTGCGGCAGCGTGCTTTCGCGGGCGATCAGATCGATATGGCGCGGCTCGGCCTCCACCAGCCGCAGCAGCGCGATCTCCTCGGGCGTCTCCGGCAGCAGCGCCGCGATGGATTGTTGCTCATATGCGGCCTGAAGGTTGAGCACTTCAAGAATATCATCAACGCCTGACACCAGCGTCGCGCCGTCCTTGATCAGCCGGTGCGTGCCCTCCGAGCGCTGCGAAAAAATATTGCCGGGCACCGCGAACACGTCCCGGCCCTGCTCGGCGGCAAACTGCGCCGTGATCAGCGCGCCGCTCTTGGCCGCTGCCTCGACCACCAGCACGCCCAGCGACAGCCCGGCGATCAGGCGATTGCGCGGCGGAAAGTTCGTCGCCGTGGGCAGCGTCCCGACCGGATATTCCGAGAGCAGCGCGCCCTGCTGTAAGATGGTAGTTCCCAGGTTGTGATTCGTCTGCGGGTAGATCTGATCGACGCCGCTGCCGAGCACGGCCAGCGTTCTGCCGCCAGCGGCCAGCGCCGCGCTGTGGGCTACCGCGTCGATGCCCAGCGCCAGGCCGGAGACCACTGTGATTCCGGCGGCGACCAGGCCGGCGACAAGCTTGCGCGTCACTTCCTTGCCATAGGTGCTGGCCTGACGTGTGCCGACCACCGCCACCGACCAGCGATCCAGCTCGGTGAGCGTGCCGCGCACATACAGCAGAAACGGCGGATTGGTCGTCTGCGCCAGCAGCGGGGGATAGTCGGGATCGTCGCGTGAGATCAGCCGCACACCTGCCGCAGTCACACGCTTGTACTCGGCCTCTAGATCCAGCGTTCGCCGCGTCTGTACCAGCGCCTCGATCGAGCGGCTGTCGAGTCCCGCCGCCGCCAGATCGCTCATTGGTGCGTTCCACGCCGACTCAAGCGAGCCGCAATGTGTTATGATCTTGTCCAATCGTGCCGGGCCGATACCGGAAACACGATTAAAACCCAGGTAGTACAAAATGGAGTCCACGCTACACCCTCGTGCGCCACGACGCGTTATGGGATCAGGGTAGCAAATCTGGCCCAGGAGAGCCAGGCGTAAAAGCAGGACTTCCGAGCTATTGGAAGCCGGGAACTCGGTTAGTAGACTAACTCACCAGAGACCTGGCACGCCTATGAAAGGAGCTGTCGCCATGTGTCGATGCGCTCGCAACAGCCTTGTTGCTGCAATTATTACTATCGTCGTTAGTATCCTGGGATCGACCGCTGCCGTTCCGTCGGCTCGTGCTGCCGGAACATCCCGCGTGTTCGTGCCGATCGCCTCCTCGCCGCCGTCCTTCTGGACACCGCAAGAGCTACAGGCCGTCGATCTGATCAACCAGCATCGCCGGAACGCCGGCTGCGCGCCCGTACAGCTGAATCAGGAGCTAGGCGTTGCCGCCAAGAGTCACAGCCGCGATATGGCCGAGAAGAATTATTTTAGCCATACCGGGCTGGATGGCAGCACCTTCGGGCAGCGCGCAAAGGCCGCGAACTACGCGTACTGGCCCAGCGGCGAGATCATCGGGGCCGGCTACACAACGGGAACCGAGGTTGTCAACGGTTGGATGAATAGCTCGGGCCATCGCTCGATTATTCTAACCTGCAATAACGACGATATTGGAATCGGGTTTTATAGCAAGAGCGGTAGCCAGTGGACGCACTACTGGACAGCAGTCTTCGGGCAGCGCTAGCCGCCCAAAAAGCAAAACGACCGGCTTATGTAGCCGGTCGTTTTGCGTTGTTGCCGAAATATGCGATCTAAGCTTGCAAAGCTTCAGTCGCGCAGGCTGCACACAGGCCGCTGAAGGCTGTTGCATGCCAATCGATGCGAAAGCCGGTCGCACGCTCAATGATCGCGTACGCCAGCGCATGGAGCGGAGCCTCGACATCCAGGATTTTGCCGCACCGATCGCAGATAGCATGATCGTGCCGGCTCACATTGGCATCGTAGTGGGCGGCGCCGTCTTTATCGCGGTAGACTTCCTGGGCGAGGCCATGCTGTACCAGCCAGTCCAACGTACGATAGACGGTTGCAAAGCCGATCTGAGGCTGCCGCTCGCGGGCTGAGATAAACACATCCTGCGCTGTGGGATGTGACTTTGTGGACCGCAACACTTCTAGCACTACCTGCCGGTTGCCGGTCATCCTTAGCTCGGTTGTCGGCTGCTTCTCCATGAAGGTTGTATTTCCTCTATCTCAGGTATTATGTCGTTTAGATAAACCAAGCTCATTGTAGCGTCCGGTTTGGGCCTTGTCAACCTTAGATCATATAAAATTCGTGAAGTCATTCACGAAAACATGACGATCTACGCCATACGCCTAACAATACAATGCTGCCGGTAAGCACATACTACAGCTTGTTTTAATCACGGTCGCCTCATGTTTTTGTTAGATCATGGGTATTCCCCTGCGTCCTCAATCCTGCTAAGATAGGCGCACGTTGTGTCTTGAACGTGCCACTATTTCCAGCCCATCAATCTTTACATTCGACGAGTAAGCGCCTGGAAAGCGCTGAAGCCCTGAGTATGTCTCACGCCCGCTGTCCGCGTTGATTCGTGTTCGGAGGCCCCCTCCCTCCAAGTATCGAGAGGAGCGTCCCATGAGTTCGACCACTCTACCGCCACAGCGTCCAGCCATTGAGCATCCCCTGCTGGTTATCGAGCGCATCTTGCGCAACCGGGAAGGCATCTGGCAGCAGATCAGCAACGAGTACCGCATCGGCCAGCTGATTATGCAGATGTTACTCAGCTCAACCATTGCCATGTCGTGTTACGGCGTGGTCCTTGGCTCCTCAAATGGGCTTCTGCAAGCAATCTCGTCGGCAATCAAGCTACCGATCCTCTTCCTGCTGACCCTCGCCATCTGTCTGCCGACACTATACCTGTTCAATCTGGTATTTGGGGCGCGTCTCAGCGTTCAACAAGCTTTAGCGCTGGTGATGACCGCCATCACTGTTACGGCTATGCTGACGCTCGCCTTTGCGCCGATCAGCCTGTTCTTCCTGATCACAGCGCCCGACTACGAGTTTTTCAAGCTGCTCAACGTTGCGATTCTGACGCTTACCGGCATCATCGGTCTGCGCTTTCTGATTAGCGGCATGAGCCATATGAATCGCTTGAACGCCTCGCAGCTCCCGGCACAAGCTGCGACCGACGCGCAGCCGGCGCCGGTAGAGCGCCCGGTAAGCATGAGCTTGATCTATCTCTGGGTGGTGCTGTACGGCTTTGTCGGCACGCAGCTCGCGTGGACGCTGCGACCCTTCTTCGGCGATCCCAGCCAGCCCTTCGCGATCTTCCGCACTATCGAGGGCAATTTTTACGTCAATGTCGTGCTGTCGCTGGCGAAGCTCTTCGATTAGCGTCATGCGAGGTTAGCTATGCACGACCTGACAATCCTGTTGAATCTGGGTGGAATCGCGGCGATTGCTCTGGGCGCGGTCGCGTTCCTGTGGCGCGTCAGCCAGCCCCGCACGACCCAGCATGCTGATTTTGTTCTCGGCTATCCCGCCGATCAGTTTCCGGCGCATGACGTGGTCGGTAGTCCCGCGCTCCAGGCGCTTACCGCCACCCAGGGCCGTCTCCTGTCGATCTATACCGGCCTATCGCCTGCCAGCGACACAGCGAATGTGCTCTACACGTTTCTGCAAGAGCTGCGGGCAATCATGGATCTCGCGTACCGTGTGGCTCTGGTAACTCGGGCGTATGGTCAGCCCGCCCAGCTTGAGCAGCTGGTAAGCGAAGTACAGGCAATCGAGAAGGAGCTGGCGGATTATGTTATCGAGCGGCTGCTGGCGTATGAGGCCGATGGTCAGATGGACCTGCTCACACGCCGGCTCGAAGCGCTACAGCAGTGCGCCCGCGACCTGATCCCAGCCGCCGAAAGTCATGTTCCGCTGCTGCACGATCAGCACACGGCACGGACCACAACTGCCCTGAGTACACGAGCGCGATCGTCATAGTACGACCGCGCTCACTCGCTCCGCTAGATATAGGCACAAAGCAGCTCTACACACTGCTACTCGACCAGCACTACCACCGGTGAGCTGACCACTCGCTGGCCGTCGGCGTTATACACGGCGGCCTCCAGCGTATGCCGACCGCGTCCGGTTGCCAGCCAGTTCCAGCTGGTAGCAGCGCTGGACGTGCCGCCGATCACCTGTCCATCCACGACAAACTCGACGCGCGTGATCGGGCCGCTGGTCTCGGCCAGCAGCTGCACAGTTGTGCCAGGTGTGATCGCGGTGTCCGGCGCAGGCTGGATCAAGCGGACCGTCATCTGCTCATGGTCGATGCGTACCGAAGTACGCGCGGTCTGCGTCGGATTGCCGGGCAGCGAAACCTCCAGCTGTAGCGTGTACACACCGCTGGGCAAGGCATCGGTATTCCAGATGCCGAGCAGCGCGTGGGAAACGCCGCCGGGCGCAGTTGTGATGGTTGTCCAGCTGCCGGGCTGCGCGCCCGCGCCGTAGGAGAGCGTGTACGCGCCGGCCGCGCTGCCCTTGACGCTGATCGTGCTGCCGACGGTCGCGCCCGCCGACGGGGATTCGATCGCCGCGACGACATCGGGGCTATCCGGCGTCCCAGTGCCATCGGCTGAGGGTGGGGCACCGCAAGGCTTCGTCGGCGGAAGCTCGCCGGTCCAGTTGCGAGCCTCGGGCGGCGGCAGCAAAAAGCTGCGCTGGCGGCGCTCCGAGGGCGGCGTCAGGTCGGTTGCCAGGCACGAGCCATCGCCGCCGACGGTGACGGTGATATACTGGCCGGGCTGCGGCTTGGGCTCAGTGCCGTCCACAAAATACTCGGCGACCGCGTCGGCGCAGCCATTCGCGATCAGGCCGGTCGAGCGGCAGATCTGAGCTTCCTTGACATTCGGCGGGCGAACGAACTCCTCGGGCGGCTTATTCTCATGGGTGCGCTCCATGATGTCGCGCCAGATCGAGCCGCCGCCGACCGAGCCCGCCACCTCAGCCATCTGCGAGTTATCCGAGTTGCCGACCCACACCCCGACGACCAGATCGGGCGTGTAGCCGACGGCCCAGGCGTCGCGGAAGTCATCGGTGGTGCCGGTTTTGACGGCTGCCGGACGATCGTCTTTGAGTCGCATCACGCTGTTGGGGCCGAACATCGGCGTGCGCGCGTCGTTATCGCTCAAAATGCTGCTGACCAGATACGCGATCGCCTCGCCGTAGGGACCGAGTACCTGGTTGCCGGCCGGCGGCTTGTACGAGTAGAGCACCTCGCCGTGATTGGTGGAGACGCGCAGAATCGAGACCGAGGGCCGCGCAAGACCACCATTGGCAAACGTGGTGTAGGCCGTCGTCAGATCGATCAGCTTGACCTCACCGGCACCCAGCGCCACCGCCAGCCCGTAGAGATCGCGATCTTGCAGCGTGGTTATGCCCATCGCGTGAGCCAGATCCAGAAACGCATCAACGCCCACGAATTGCAGCGCCTTGACCGCCGGAATATTGAACGAGTTCGCCAGCGCCAGCCGCAGCCGCTGCGGGCCGTGGAAGCGATTATCGTAGTTCACCGGCTGGTAGCCATTGACATTCAGCGGTACATCCCAGATCACCGTGGCCGGAGTCCAGCCGTTGGGCTGCATCATCGCCGTCGCGTACACGATCGGCTTGAGCGCTGAGCCCGGCTGTCGTGCGGCTGTGGCGACGTTGACCTGACCATCGATCGCGGTGTTGTTGTAATCGACCGAGCCGACCATCGCCAGGATCTCGCTGGTCTTGGGATCGATCACCACGACCGCCGCGTTGGTCGCGTTCTGCGACTGAATCTCGGCAATGCGGTTGCGCGCCGCCTCCTCCGCGATCTGCTGGATCGCCGGATCGAGCGTGGTGACCACGCGCAGGCCGCCGCGCCGCAGCATATCCGCGCCGTACTGCTGCTCAAGCTGATCCAGCACATAAAAGACCCAGTGCGGCGAGCGAATATTGACCGACGACGGACGCAGCGTGAGCTGCTGCGCCAGGGCTGCATCGGCCTGCTGGCGGGTAATACGGCCCTGCCTGGCCATCAGATCCAGCACGATCTTCTGGCGCGCTTTGGCTGCTTCGGGATTCGTAAACGGATTCAGCTCAGAGGGCGACTGCACCAGGCCGGCCAGCAGCGAAGCCTCGGCCAGATTAAGATCGCGCGCGGGCTTGCTAAAATAGCTCTGCGCCGCCGCCTCGATGCCGTAGGCCATGTTACCGTAGTAGACCTCGTTGAGATAGAACGAGAGGATCTGCTCTTTGGAGTACTGGCGGCTGAGATGAAAGGCCAGGATCGCCTCGCGAATCTTGCGGCTATACGACTGGTCGACGCGCTCCTCGGGCGAGAGCAGCACGTTGCGCGCGACCTGCTGGGTGATCGTCGAGGCGCCCGACATGATCTGGCCGCTACGGTTGAGCCAGAGCGCGCGCACAATACCGCGCAGATCGACGCCAGGATTCTCAAAGAACTGTGCATCTTCGACGGCGATTGTCGCGGCTTTGACGGCCCACGGCACCTGATCCAGCGGCACCACCGTGCGCTGTCCGTCGTCGAAGACCTCGTAGAGCAGCGTCTGGCCATCGCGGGCATAGATGCGCGTCGTCTCGAACGGGCGATGTGTAGCAAGCTGACTGGGATCGGGCAGATCGCGGCTATAGTAGCGGTAGAGCGCCAGCCCGACGACTCCGGCGACCAGCACGCCCAGCAGCGCGACCTCGCACAGCCGCAGAAAGATCAGGCCCAGCAGGCCCAGCGGCGAGGGACGGACCGGGCGAGTTGTGAACAAAATACGCATCGAATCACAAAAACTATAGCGCTTAGAACATTCATTTTACCACGCGTGGCTGGAAGGGGCTTGCGTTAGTGGTAGAATACAAAGATATATTGAGCGTGAAAGAATCCTTTAGAGCTAAGAGGTTTGCATGTCACGTCGCGCTATCTTCCTGCTACCACTTCTTATCGTTCCTTTGATTATCGGCGGCATCGTCGCCGGGTTGACTTTTGCGCTGCCGCAGCTGGGAGCGTTAGCGCCCGCGTCGACAGCACCCCAGCCGATCGGCGGCAGCAACGGCACGGTCACTGAGACTCGCAACGAGGCCCAGCCGATGCCGACGCTTCAGCCCAACCAGACCGCCGCGTTCGATGCCGAAGACCAGACCTTAACCCAGCTGTTCCGCGATCGCAGCCCGGCGGTGGTGGCGATCCGTATTGCGGGCAACAATCCCGACCCCGACTCGCCGTTTGCGCTGCCGGAGCCCGACGAGTCGCCGGCGCCGGGCGAGTCGCCGAACGCCGAGCCCGAGTTCAACTTCGAGGCGCAGGGCACAGGCTTTTTGATCGACAGCGACGGCCATATCGTCACCAACAATCACGTCGTCGAGGGCGCGAGCTTTATCGAGGTCTCGTTCACCAACGGCCTGGTCGTGCAGGCCAAAGATGTGATCACCGATCCCGACTCGGATCTGGCGGTGATCAAGGTCGATGATATTCCCAAGGGCGTGCAGCCGCTGCCGCTGGGCAACTCCGGCGAGGTGCAGGTTGGCCAGCGCGCGATCGCGATCGGCAATCCGTTTGGCCTCCAGACGACGCTCACCGTCGGCGTGGTCAGCGCCCGTGGCCGTACGGTGCAGAATCGGCAGGCGGATGGCGGCGGTCTCTACAGCATCGCCGACGTGATCCAGACCGACGCCGCGATCAATCCCGGCAACTCGGGCGGCCCGCTCTTCAACAGCCGGGGCGAGGTGATCGGCGTCAACACGGCGATCCGCTCCGAGGGCGGCACCTTCGAGGGCGTCGGCTTTGCGGTGCCGTCCAACACCGTCAAGAAGGTGACGACGGCGCTGATCGCCGAGGGCAAGTACGAGCATCCGTATCTCGGCATCGGCTTTGATCCCAATCCGTTGACGGCGATCGTCGCCGAGAAGCTGAGTCTGCCGGTCACCAACGGCGTCTTTGTGCGCAGCATAGTCGAGGGCGGTCCGGCGGATCAGGCGGGCATTGTGGCGAACATCGAAGAAACCCAGACCGTGAACGGCAACATTTATCCGATCAACAGCGACATCATCGTGCAGATCAACGACCGCAAGGTGATCAGCAGCGAGGACATCATCGACTACCTGGCGACCGATACCGAGGTCGGGCAGACGGTGACGCTGACGATTCTGCGCGAGGGCAAGGAGCAGAAGATTGAGGTCAAGCTCGGAGCACGACCGCGCAACTAGACCGAAGTCAGCTCACTGAAATAAAGAAAAGCCGCTGGCGTTTGACCAGCGGCTTTTTTATACCCGGATTTGGGAAACGTACCCGTAGCGGCAGGGTAGCTTTTCACTCGGAGGTCAGCCACTCCTCAGCCGCCGCGCGCGTCTCGAACATACGAAAATACGGGCCGCGCCGCTCGTCGATCAGCAGCTCGCGGAAGCGCTGGCTCAGCTGGAGCGTGGGCGGATAGACGATGGCCAGCCGGATGCCGTAGTTGCGCAGCTTCTGCAAGATTTCGCCGGCATCGCCCGAGCTGAGATCAAAGAAGCGCTCGGTCAGGTTTTCAGTGTAGAGCAGCAGCCGAGTAATACGATCGCCGAAGCACAGCCCAAGCACGCCGCCCACATCCTGAACGCGCTGCATCAGCGGCTGCCCTGGCGGACCCTCCGCCCAGCGCTGGCCCGGCCCATCATGCACGATTAATTCCACCGTCTACCTCCAATTATTACTCTCTGGCTTGAGCGATTGCTTGGCCTGGTGTCTACTCATACAAAGCAGGCACTGACGTGTCACGCTAGATAAGCAACCCAATGCCACAATTGATGTTAGAAAATCAAAACTCTTGACAAGAGTGCTATGATTTGAATCAATACCCATACATAACAACTGATACCACTAATTCCACATTTTACACACAACATAAACTATTATTTGTATTCAAACCGCCGGAACACGTATGAGCAGTAATAGTTCAAGTGGTAATAATGCTCGGACTGCCATCATTGTCGCGCTCATTACTGCGATTTCTGCGATCGTCGTGGCAATCATTGGGAATCAGCGCCTTCTCGACCAGATATTTTCATCTCCTCCTCAACCAACGATCTCTATAAATCAGCCAACACAAATAGCTCCCATCTCTGTAACACCACTACCAAGTTCCAACCCTTCTGTCGAAATACAGCCTACACTAACACCAGCGTCTACAATGTCGTGTGTTCTAACAATCAGCAACGGGCTCGTATCACTGATGAGCGAGGCAGACGTATTCAGCCAAGAAATTATACGGGTTAAGCCTGGAGAATACGCTAGCTTGGCGTACACTGAGAAGACATTCGTTAACCAACAGCAAGGGTGGTTTCAAATAGAAGTAGAAGGACGACTGGGCTGGATTCAAAATGATACGTGGACAATTGCAGATAAAACTAGTGGATGCCCCTGATAAATAAGTAAAGCAGTGAAGGTAGCCAGAATCCAGAGCTACAAGACCAGATTAGAGCAGCCCCAGTCAACGCCATCACAAATTTAGCCGCGCCTCTTCGGTATGATGTCTGGACCTGCCGCTCAGCTAGGTCGATCGCTCAGGCCAGCGGGCGCCACTCCTTGATCCGCGCGATGTCCTGATCGAAATGTTGATCGCTGGCCTGCCCGGCGAACTCCTTGCGATACACGATCAGCGAGTCTTCAAAAGCCTCCGGCACAACGAAGCCTTTGGTCACGCGTACCAGCGTGGCCTCTCGCCGCCGCTCAACGTCGATCAGCACCAGCGCCGTGATCGGGCCTTCCGAGTAGTCGATGGTGAGCCACTCCTGCACGGCCAGCAGCTTCGATGTCGGCGACCAAAGATGCGCATCGCCGAAGATGCGCTCGCCGAACGAGTCGTCGTCGACGGCCAGCGAAAAATAGAGCGGGCCAAAGCGGATCTCGCCGCCGACCACAAAATGCGCGGTATGCTGCCCATCGGGCGATGGCGAGTGAATGTTGAAGGCGTCCATGGCATCCTCATCTGCGATCAAGACCAGCGCGGTACTCGGCGACGATTACTGGTTAAGCACCAGCAGCGGATCGCCGTCATAGTTGCGCCCAAACTCGACAAAACCGAATTGCTCGTACAACATCCGCGCGGCGAGGTTCTCGGGATTGTGGGCGATCACGATCCGCTCACAATCGGGCCGGCTCCTCAGCAGATCCAGCGCAATAGCGGTCGCCTGTCTCCCGTAGCCGCGCCGCTGAAACGGCTTATCGATCACCAGGTGGATCACTTCATACCATCCGGGAACCGGTTTTGTCAGCGCCTCATCCTGGTAATATTGTCCATAGGCAATAAAGCCAACCGGCGACTCTACCTCGGCAACATAGATCAGTCGCGCCGCGATGTCGGCTTTTCGGCGGCTGACATCTTTCCAGTACCAGTTGTAGTGGACCCAGTACTGCTCCTGATCGCCGGGATAGATCGCATCGACGGCAGGTTCGTTCTCGGGCGTTATCGCTTCAAAGCGCATACAAGCCTCGGACTAAGGATCGAGCAGATCGGCGTGATCGTACAGGACATAGCGTCGGCAGGCAAGTTCGGGCTGAAGCAGGCGACCCGATCGCATGCGCTGCCCTCCTGCTCCAAGCCTTATAGCTTCCTTATGTCGAACCCATTGCAATAGTGGCGCAGTTGAGTACAATTAATATACTGAATTCAACGACGGATGGTGTGTTCTGCGTTCGTCATCCCCACTACCGAAACAGCAGCCTCCCGTAAGCATACATTGGATAGCCCTATGATCTCGCGTGCGGATCTCATTGCCGAGATTGACCAGTTGCGCTCGCGTATCGCCGGCTTCGAGGCCGCGAGCGTGCCGGCGACCATGCGCATGGAGGACGCGCACATGGTCCTGGATCATATCAACGACGCGGTGGTCGTCGTCGACGCGAACCTGCTGATCCTCCTGTGGAATCGCGCGGCCGAAGTGATCTATGGCTGGACGGCGGAGGAGATGATCGGCAGGCGGATGCGCGACGTGATGGAGATGCGCTACGTCGGCGGCGTTACCCGGCAAGACGTCATGAGCGCGCTGCACGAGACCGGCTACTGGCGCGGCGAGGCGTTTCTCACCCGGCGCGACGGCTCCGAGCTTGCGGTCGAAGGCTCCAGCCGTGTCTTCCGCGATGATCAGGGCGCGATGGCCGGCATCATCACGGTAGCCCGCGACATCACAGAGCGCAGCCAGGCCGCAGCGGAGCGTGAGCGCTTGCTGGCGCTGGAGCGAGCGGCGCGAGAAGAGGCCGAGCCGGCCAACCGGCGACTACGGGTGCTGGTCGACGCATCGCATGACTTTCTGTCGGCGGGACTCGGCGTGCGTGACATCCTCGACCGCATCACACAGCGGGTTGCCGAGCTGATCAAGGATCTGTGCGTCCTGAGCCTGCTCTCGCCCGATGGCAGCTACGTGGTCGAGGCGGCGACCTATCACGCCAATCCTGAGGCGCTGGCCCTGCTGCGAGCGGTGCTCACCGAGGAAACGCTGCGCGTGGGCGAAGGGCTACAGGGCACCGTCGCCCAGACCGGCATGCCGCTCTTTCTGCCGGTCGTGCCGCTCGCCACGATTCGCCCCCGGCTCAAGGCCGCCTACCGGCGCTATGTCGATCGCTTTGGCCTGAGCAGCCTGATCATCGTGCCGCTGCGCGCACACGGACGGGTCATCGGCACGATGCTGCTGTCGCGTGACGCGCCGGACTATCCCTACACGACGGCGGATCAAGATCTGCTGCAAGATCTAGCCGATCGGGCGGGACAGATCGTGTGGAATGCTCAGCTCTTCGCCGCCGAGCAGGCCGCGCGCCAGCAAGCGGAAGCCGCCCAGGCCCGGCTCGCTATTCTGGCCAAAGCCTCGCAGATCTTCGCGGATGCCAGCCTGGATCTCGACACCGTGCTCGATCAGATTACGCGTCACATCGCCGACGTGATTGGCGATGCCTGCGGAATTCGTCTGCTGTCTGCCGATGAGCGCGCGCTTGAGACGACGAGCTTCTATCATCCCAACCCGCGCACACATGCTATTCTGCATCCGATCTTGTTTAACACGCCGATGCCGGCCGACGCCGGCCCCTACGGCCAGGTGATCGCCACCAAACAGCCGCTGACGTTGTCACGAGCCGAGCTGCGCGCGCATGTGCCGCCGCAGGCGCTGGCGTACGTAGACCGATTTCTGCCGCACAGCACGCTGATCGTGCCGCTGTTTGTGCGTGGCCGCAGCATTGGCACGCTGACGATCGTCCGCGATGAGAGCGCCCGCAGCTTCACGCCGGCAGACGAGCTGATGATCGGGGATCTGGCGGAGCGAGCGGCCGTTGCGATCGAGAACACTCGGCTGTACCAGACGGCGCAAACCGTCAGCCGTGAGAAAAGCGCGAGTCTGGCGCTGCTCAACACCTTGTTCGCCGCCGCCCCGATCGGACTGGCCTTCCACGATAGCAACCTGCGCTTTGCGCATATCAATGAGAATCTGGCCGAGATGAACGGTCTGCCGGCGGCGGAACACATCGGCAAGCGCATCGCCGAGATCTTGCCGGAGCTGGGGCCGATCCTGGAGCCGATGTATCGGCGGGTGCTGGCTACGGGCAAGGCGATCCGCGATGTGGAGATCCACGGCACTACCAGGGCCCGGCCGGGCGTGTCGCGCGACTGGCTGGCGAGCTACTATCCGGTTCATAGTCAGGACGGTACAATCATCGGCGTCGGTACGGTTATCACGGAAGTGACCGAGCGCAAACAGGCCGAGAACGAGCTGCAAAGCTATACCCAGCAGCTCCAGCTCCTGTCGCGGCGGCTGGTCGAGGTGCAGGAGACCGAGCGGCGGCACCTGGCCCGCGAGCTGCACGACGAGATCGGGCAGATGCTGACGGGTCTCAATCTGCTGCTGGAGCCGCGCCGGCCGGGCGTGGATGCCGAACTATCGGATCGGCTGGAGGCGGCGCAGACATTGATCATGGAGCTGACCAGCCGGGTGCGCCAGCTCTCGCTCGATCTGCGGCCCTCGATGCTGGACGACTTCGGCCTGCTGGCGACGCTGCGCTGGCATGTCGAGCGCTACACGGCCCACACCCAGATCGCCGTGGACTTCAAGCATGTGGGGCTGGACCTGCCTATCGACCCGCAGATTGCCGTGACGGCCTACCGAATTGTGCAGGAGGCGCTGACCAATGTTGCGCGCTATGCCCAGGTATCCAGCGTAAGCCTGCGCGCGTGGCGGTCACAGCATACGCTGAGCGTCGAGATCGAGGATCAGGGGCATGGCTTTGATCTTGAGGCCGTGCTCCGCGCTGGAAACAGCAGCGGGATCGCGGGGATGCGTGAGCGGGTGCGGCTGCTGGACGGCGTGATCCACATCGTCTCCGAGCCAGGGATGGGCACGCGCGTGCTGGTCGAGCTGCCGCTTGAGCAGAGTGAGCACGTTCAGGAGGTGACATCATGACACGCTTGAGTGTGGTGCTGGCCGATGACCATGATGTTGTGCGGCATGGCCTGAGGACATTGCTGGAAACTCAACTGAGCTGCCATGTTGTCGGCGAAGCTGCCGATGGCCGTGCGACCGTCGATCTCGTCCGCCAGCAGACGCCGGATGTGCTGGTTGTCGACATGATGATGCCGGGGCTCACGGGCCTGGAGGTGACGCGCCGGGTGCGACAGCTCGTGCCGCATACTCGCATCGTGGTGCTGTCTATGCACGCCGATGAGTCCTACATTCGCGAGGCGCTGCGAGCCGGCGCGACAGCCTATGTATTGAAGGAGTCCAAAGCCGCCGAGATCGTGCAGGCCGTCCGTGATGCCGCGCAGGGCCAGCGCTATCTCAGTCCGGGCGTGTCCGAGCGGATCATCGCGAGCTACTTGCAGCACTACCCGGCCACCGACGATCCGTATGAGTTGCTCACCGACCGCGAGCGCGATGTGCTGCACCTGGCTGCGCGCGGCCTGACGGCGGCTGAGATAGCCGAGCAGCTCACCGTGGGCGTGCGTACCGTCGAGTCGTATCGCACAAGCCTCATGCGCAAGCTCGATCTCCGCCATCAGACTGACCTCGTGCTCTACGCGATCAAGCGCGGCATTATTAGCCTGCCTTTCTAGTTTCCACCTCGATCCGGCCCTCAAGCGCAATTGCTCACCTGGCTATGCATCGTAGCGCAAGGAGCGCGCCGATGCCGGCGCTCGTACTTTCCCCGCGCAAAATTCCGTACTGGTACGGTAGCCGCGTCCTACCCGATCGGTCTACAATTGTGTGACCATGCCATCGATCAGCAGGGCGCGCTTGAGGCGGATCTGTTTTGGGAAACATACCCGGCACACGAACCTCATACCGCAATTTTCACTTTGCCCAGGCCGAGGATGCATAACATGACACAAATATACGCTCGTTCTTCGCTTCCGATTGATGTACCACAGGTTGGGAATGCGCCAGATCGGAATGTTTATCTACGCTCAGAGGTCGACATGGCGATGCGTCAACGGATTGCGGTGATCGAGGATGCGCGCGAAATTCTTACGTTGATCCATGACATCTTGACCGACGAAGGCTACGAGGTCATGCCTTTTACGTCGCCCGTGCCAGCCCTGGAGGCGATGACACGTGAGCGTCCTGACCTGATCATCTTAGATTGTATCTTCAACCAGGCTTACTCGGGCCGGTGGGTTCTGCGCATGCTCAAAAGCAATCTGGAGACCGCGCATATTCCGATCATCCTGTGTACGGCAGCCGTACCACTGCCGGAGGATGTCGCGGCCTATATAGCGAATCACCAGGTAGCATTCTTGCCCAAGCCGTTTAGCATCGATGACTTGCTGGGCCTGGTGGAGCAGCTGACGCAGCGGTGATCACAAGCTCCGCCTGCGCAGCAGCGGGTCCAGCTCCGGTGCCCACAATGATCTCCTCACGACAAATCCCCGCAGCTCCTCCATCCGCTCGTCTTCCGAGCCTCAAGTGTCTACGTCAACGCGTGTTACAATGAATCTGAGAGCCAGGCGCTCCACCTGACAGCCAGCGGAGAGGATGATGGACGATCAAAGCAAGCCATATACCGGACAGCGTATCGTCGTGCGCTACAACCCCAAACGCTGTATTCATTTCGCCGCCTGTGTCCGTGGCCTGCCCGACGCGTTCGATCCCAAGCGGCGCCCGTGGATTGTGCCCGATAATGCCGACGCCGATACGCTGGCTGAGGTCGTCCAGCGCTGTCCAACCGGCGCGCTGCACTTCGAGCGCCTGGACGATGCGCCTGCCGAGCAGCCACCAGCGCAGGCCAGTGTGCAGATCGCAGACAACGGCCCGCTCTATCTCCACGGTGAGATTACAGTCCAGCATCAAGACGGCACGCCGATCGTGACCGATACCCGCGTCGCGCTCTGCCGCTGTGGGATGTCGCGCAATAAGCCGTTTTGCGACGGCACGCATAGCCAGGGCTTTCACGACGCCGGGCGGATCGCCGCGCAGCCCACGGCACCTGCGACGGAGCCCGGCCCGCTGACGGTGATCGTCGGCGAGCGTGGGCCGTATCAGCTGAAAGGAAGCTTTGCGCTGCACAGCGCCGATGGTAGCGAAACACGGATGTGTCGTGCGGCGGCGCTCTGCCGCTGTGGCGCATCGCAGCACAAGCCGTTTTGTGACGGCACACATCAATCGATAGATCAGGAGATCTTTAAATGAGCAGTGAGGCACTTCACGTCCGCCATAACCAGGAACAGCATCGCTACGAGGTTGAGGTCGACGGCAAGCTGGCGATTCTTGAATATCGCGATGCGGGCGGCCAGCGCTACTACATGCATACCGAGGTGCCCGAGGCATTGGAGGGCCGTGGTATCGCCAGCCAGATGGCCAAATTCGTGCTTGACGAGGCGCAGGCCGAGCAGCTGAGCATTGTGCCGCTGTGTCCATTCGTGCGCGGCTATATCGAGCGCCACCCGGAGTATAAGCCGCTGGTCAAATTCTAGCTGTAGCCAGGGCTGGGCGTGCCATACGTCCAGCCTGTTTCCCCTGCTCCACCTGCCCCACTCCACCGCCTCAGCGATCCGACCCTTGACGCCGGCCAGAGAATGTACTATTTTTCACATAGTATGTGATTCATAGTGCTGCGCGGAGGATTCTGCCTATGCTCATGCAACTGCTGCTCTCCGGTCTGGCGATTCTGGTTACCTGGACAATCTTCGACACACTGATGCACCGGCTGCTGCTGCGGCCTTTATACGAGGAAAACGCCAGCCTGTGGCGACCTTTTGATCAGCTGAATATCGGCCTGATCTATGTTGTGACGTTCACCTTGATCGGCATTATCGTGGGCGCGTACTGGCTGCTGATCAATCCCAAGTCGCTGGGCGCGGGCGTTGGCTTCGGCGCATTCATCGGCCTGGCGCTGGGCCTGGCATCGGGCTTTGGCACGTATATTCACATGCCGATCCCGCGAGCGCTGGCCTGGAGCTGGCTGATCGGCGGCTGGCTCAAAGGCATCGCGGCAGGCGCGATCGTCGGAGCGCTGATTCGAGGAGCTTGATCGCTGGCAGCAGCTTACCACAATGTCCAATCTTCGCCGTAGCAGATCATGCCGAGCTTGCGCGCAACACCCTGCGAGGCTTTGTTGTCCCACGAGGTGCTGTAGAGCGGCAGCAGCCCGCGCTGTCGAATCTCGGCCGCCCAGGCTGCCACAGCCACACTCGCATAGCCGTGGCCGCGTGCGTGTTCCGCTGTCTCGACGCCGGCCTCTGCGGCTTGATCGGTCAATCGAGCACAGTAGCAGATCGATACCGCGCTGCCGTCGACAACTGCCGCCGTCACGGGGCCATTGGTCAGGCCCACGCGTGAGGTTCGCTTCCAGGGAAAATAGGCATTCAGCAGCTCAGCGTTGGCCTCCGAGAGCAGCACCGCCGCCTCGGGAGCCGTCACATGCTCGGGAATCCAGTACGCCGGGCCGCGCAGCTCCTCGACGATCGGGGCGTGGGCGCTCAGAGCAGCTCGGATCGCGTCGGCGTTGACTGGCGGCGCGGCGAGATTCGCGGCGATCGGCTCGGCCCGACACAGCGCATCGAGATCGCGCGCCAGGCTGTCGGGCAGATCGTGGCGGAAGCGCCAGCGGTTGCCCGCGTGGGTCCGTCCCATCCACAGGCGCGGCGCCGGGTCCAGCTCCGCCTCAGCAAAGCCGGGCTCGGCGATGTACCTCAGCCGGCCATCGGCGTCACACACAAACAGTGTGCCTACCTGGATGTCGATCAGATCGATCTCGGAGAGTGATTGCGCCATAGGTTTCTCCTCAGGAAGCGGGCACCGCCGCGCTTTGCATCATCTGTTCCGCCAGCCGCAGCAGCGCATCACGCAGCTCGGGCGGCTGATGCACCACGAAGGGTATGTTCAGGCCCATCAGATAGCGCGCGGTGCTATCGAGGTTGCCGTACTGGCTTTGAAAGAGCACGCCGGATTCCGTGGCGAGCAGCACTCCAAAGCTCTCGGGGATTTTCTGCCGTACGAGATCCAGCGGCGCGTGAAACTCAACTTCGATCTGCCACAGCGCCCCGCCTTGATTCAGATGCAGCTGGAGATACGCCTCCTCGTCGAAATCCTCCGCGCGCACAAAGGTTTCGGCCAGCACGCGCACCTGCTGCATACGATCCAATCGAAACTGGCGGTAATCCTGACGCATACAACAATACCCGACCAGATACCAGCGACCCCACCAGCCGGCCAGCTTATACGGCTCAACTTTGCGCTCAGTCAGCTCGTCGTGCTGAGAGCGATACGCAAAGGCAATTCGCTGCCGCTGCTGGATCGCCGCGCTGAGCAGGAGCAGCAGCCCGGCATCCGGCCGCGACTCCTGCTCGTAGGGCGAGAGGATCAGGTGCGACGAGACCGCGTTCAGGCGCTCGCGGGTGTTGAGCGGCAGCACGCGCAGCACCTTGGCCAGCGCACCTTCGACGGCTGCCGCCGACTGCCCAAGCTCAAGCCACGAGCTACCCAGCAGGCCCAGCACAATCGCGGTCGCCTCGGCATCGGTAAACATCAGCGGCGGCAGCTTGAAGCCGGGCCGCAGCTGATACCCGCCGCCAGGGCCGCGAATCGCCTCGATCGGTATGCCCATATCCTGAAGCATCAAAATATAGCGCCGCACACTGCGCGCTCCGACTTCCAGCCGGCGCGAAAGCTCGGCGCCGCTGAGCACAGGATACGTTTGCAGCAGCTCAAGAATCGTCAGCAGGCGCGTGGTCGGATGGTACATGTATACGCTCCCGAATCGGCTAGCAGCCCAGAATAGCGGATCGATTATAACCGCTACGTTTGCTATGCTGCAAGAAATAGCTGGAGCACAGGAGGCCCATGTTATGACGGTCCAACCGTTCACCATCGACGTTCCACAGGCCACGCTCGACGATCTCCATTACCGCCTGGCCCACACGCGCTGGCCGGATCAGGTCGAAGATGCGGGCTGGGATTACGGCACCAACCTGGAATACCTGCAAGAGCTGGTGGCCTACTGGCAGAACACGTTCGACTGGCGAGCGCAGGAGCGACAGCTCAACCAGTTTGCTCAGTTCCGCGCCGAGATCGATGGGATTGGGATTCACTTTATTCATGAGCGCGGCAAAGGCCCCAATCCGCTGCCGCTGCTCCTGCTGCATGGCTGGCCGGACTCGTTCTACCGCATGTACAAGATCATTCCCATGCTGACCGATCCGGCGCGCTACGGCGGCGATCCGGCCGACTCGTTCGATGTGATCGTGCCGTCGCTGATGGGCTTTGGCTTCTCGGATCGGCCGCTCAAGCGTGGCGGCGGGCGAGATAGCGAGGTGCTGCCCCGGCTGATGAGCGATGTGCTGGGCTACCGGCGCTTTGCGGCGCATGGCGGCGACACCGGCAGCCCGATTGCTCAGCTTATCGCGCTGGCGCATCCCGAGTCCGTGATCGGCATTCATCTGATGGATACTGGCTGGCATAATCCGATCACCGCCGACACGGCCGATCTATCGCCGGCCGAGCAAGCGTATGTGCAGCATCTTGAGCGGTTGTGGGCCGAGGAAGGCGCGTACGCCGCGATCCAGGGCACCAAGCCGCAAACGCTGGCCTACGGCCTGAACGACTCGCCCGCTGGCCTGGCGGCCTGGATCGTCCAGCATTTCCGTACCTGGAGCGACTGCAACGGCGATGTCGAGAGCCGATTCAGCAAAGACGAGCTGCTGACCAACATCATGATCTACTGGGTCACACAGACGATCAACTCGTCGATTCGCGGCTACTACGATGGCATGCACGCGCAGTGGGAAGAGTCCGGGCAGTGGGAAGCGAGCGATTGGAGCGAGCAAGGCAGCGCGGTACCGGTGGGCCTGGCCCTCTTTCCCAAAGACAACCCGCCGCCACGTGAGGCGGCAGAGCGCAGTCTCAACGTGCAGCACTGGACCGAAATGCCGCGCGGCGGGCATTTTGCCGCGCTGGAAGAGCCCGAGCTGCTGGTCGACGATCTGCGCGCGTTCTTCCGCCGCTTCCGCTAGCTCGCCCGCCAGAGGAGCGCTGGGAGAGACATAGATCATCTCTCTCAGCGCAGTGAGCGCGAGCACCCGTCGATTATTGCTGCTCGGCGGCTCGATCCTGGAAATACTGCCACATCGGCACGAGATTGGTCAGCGGCGCGAAGAATCCGTTAGGGCCGTCGTTGAACAGAATCCCAAAGATTCCCTGCGCGCGATAGTCTTCGGCCGTCTGCACTACGCCTTGCACGGAAAGCGCCAGAATCGTCGTTTGATCCGCCGCATCCACGAAGCCCTGCCGGCGTGCAAACTGATCGGCGCGCTCCCTGGACGTAAACGCCATCAGAAACGGCCACTCATCCACCACGCCGACAAACGGCAACACTGACTCCCCGCTCCTACGCGCGACGAAATTCCACGACGGCAGCGCATACACCGCTGCCCACAGCTGTGCCATGCTAGCCTGCGATTGTGTCCGCTTGCCCTCCGCCGCCAGTGCATCAAAATCCGCTGTCACGCAACTATCCTTTCCGGCGGATCTGCCGATCGCAGATCCCAGGGATACGTCTCACGAACCATGCCAGAGATCACAGGGCGCACACGATGTGATTGCGCGGCTTGCCGGGTGTGCTACCCTTGCTCCCTATGAACACCTCGCAGCTGATTCAGACCATCGTCGAGCGCGTACAGCCGATTGCCGGAGTCCAGGCGATTGTGCTCGGCGGCTCGCGCGCTCACGGCACGCACACGCCCACGTCCGACATCGATCTCGGCATCTACTATCATCCGGCAGCAGCGCTTGATCTGGCGGCGCTGGCGCAGGTAGCGACTGCGATCGACGACGAGCATCGGGCGGAGCTGGTGACCGGGATCGGCGGCTGGGGGCCGTGGATCAACGGCGGCGGCTGGCTGCATGTGCAGAGCATCCCGGTCGACTTCTTGTATCGCGATCTCGACAAGGTTGCGCGGATTATCAGCGACTGCCATCAGGGCCAGTTCGAGATCGCCTATCAGCCGGGACATCCGTACGGCTTCGTCTCGTCGATCTACATGGCCGAGATCGCGCTCTGCCAGCCGCTGTGGGACCCGTTCGATACGATTGCGGCGCTCAAAGCCCAGACCCAGCCGTATCCAAACGCGCTCAAACACGCGATCGTCAAACAATGCTCGTGGGAGGCGGAGTTCTCGCTGCAAGTCGCGCAAAAAAGCGTGAGTCGCGGCGATGTGGCGTATGCGGCCGGCTGCTGTTTCCGCTGTGTTGCCTGCCTGGCACAGACGCTGTTTGCCCTAAACGAGCACTATTGGATGAACGAGAAAGGCGCGGTGGCGCTCGCGGCGACGTTTGCGCAGTGTCCGCCGAACTTCAAAGCCCGTGTGGAGCAGGCGTTTCGCCAGCTGGACGCGACAGCCGAGGCGATCGCCGGAGCAATCAGCACACTTGAGGGGCTAGTGCAGGAAACACACGCGCTGGTGATCGGGCTGCGCGAAGAACCTAGAACCGAGACGAACGAAGAACCTAGAACCTAGAACCGAGACGAACAAAGAAACAAAGGAACAAAAGAACAAAACGTTAGTATCGAAGTCCTTTGTTCCCTTGTTCGTTTGTTCTTTTGTTTGCCCGCAGGGCCAGCAGTGAGGGCCCTGATCTTCCCCTCGCCTGTGCTATACTTGGCCTCCACAGCAGCTAGCGCTTCGCTCACAGCGCTACCTCGGGAGGTGCCCATGATTATCGCCCAGATCAGCGATCCCCACATCACTACGGCCGAAGGCGACGAGTCCGGGACAAACGTACAGCGCGCGGTCGCCCACCTGATGCGGCTTCCAGCCCTGCCCGATGTGGTCCTCGTCACGGGCGATTGCGCCAACACCGGCAGCCCGGCCGAGTACGAGCGCCTCCGAACACTGCTTAGCCCACTGACGATGCCGGTGTATGTTATTCCCGGCAACCATGACGACCGCGCGGTAATGCTCCAGGCGTTTGGCTCACAAGGCCAGCAGCCTCTGGATGGCTTTGTGCAATATGTTGTGGACCTGGGGCCGCTTCGTCTGATCGCGCTGGATACCAACGTGCCAGGTCGCGGCGAGGGCGCGCTGTGCGCCCAACGACTGGGCTGGCTCGATGCCCGGCTCGCCGAAGCGCCAGAGCGCCCAACGCTGATCTTTATGCATCACCCGCCGTTTCCCGTCGGGTTAAAGCCCTTGGATCAGATCGGCCTGGTCGACGCGGACGCGCTGGGAGCGATCATCGCGCGTGCGCCACAGGTGGAGCGAATCGTCGCCGGGCACGTCCACGCACCGATGCTGCGGCGCTTTCACGGCACAATCGCGATGTCCTGTCCGGCGACGGGCCATACCATGCTGCCGGATGTAACCCAGCCGGAGCGGCTAGCGGTACGCATGGAGCTTCCGGCCTGTCTACTGCACGTGTGGAGCGACAGCACCGCCCTGATCACGTACACCAGCGTAATCGGCGAGCACGGGCCTGTCATCACGATTCACGACGGCGAAAAGTGGCTTGCGTAAGACCGTTCAGGAGTGTGCTTCGTGCCAGATCATGCGCTCTTCCCGACCCGGCTGCATCAACAGGCGGCGGACGCGGTCGTCTCTTTCTTTCAGCCCCGCGCTGGCGTCGATGCGGTGCTGCTGGTCAACTCGTGTGCTCGCGGCGTCGCAACTCCCGAGAGCGATCTGGATATTGCCGTGCTGGTATCGCCGCTGCTGCCGCCGGCTGAGCGCCTCGCTTTAGAGCAAGAGTGGCAGCAGCTCCGCGATTCGGCAGCGATTTTTCAGCAGCTACGAGCAGCCGGCCAGTTCACCGGCGTCCATCTGGATCTGTTCGATGGCCAGTTCGCGCCCGAGGTGTGGGACGACGGCGGCGGCCCCGATGGCTTCGAGCTTGGCATCGGCAACGAGGTCGCATACAGCCAGCCGCTGTGGGAAGCCAACACAGCCTTTCGCGATCTGCGCGCCGCCTGGCTGCCCTACTACGACGAGAGCTTGCGGCAGCAGCGGCTGGCGATGGTGCGCGACGCCTGCCACTACGATCTGGATCACGTGCCCTTTTATGTGGCGCGCGGCCTGCATTTCCAGGCTTTTGATCGGCTGTACAAGGCGCTGCAAGAATTTCTGCAAGCTCTCTGCATCGCGCATCGCACCTATCCCATCGCATACAACAAGTGGCTTCGTGAGCAGGTTGAGTCGCGCTTAGGGCTGCCGGAGCTATACGCGCAGCTCCCGCCGATCCTGGAGATCCCGCGCCTCGAAAGCGAAGATGTGACGCTTAAAGCCACCGACCTGCGGCAGTTGCTTGAGCGGTGGACGATCCGCTAAACCACAGGAAGTGCTTCCTATGCAACGGATTAAGCTTCTGACGGCATTCACCATCCGTCCATTTGCGCTGCTGTGGTGCGGCCAGACGGTTTCGCGCCTGGGCGATTTCTTGTATCAGGTGGCGCTCGCCTGGTGGGTGGTGGAAAAAACCGGCTCATCGACCATAATGGGCATCGTCCTGCTGTGCTCGCTGCTGCCGACGATCCTGTTTGGCCTGCTGGGCGGTGTTGTGGGCGATCGGCTGCCGCGCGTGCCCACAATGCTCGCCTCCGATCTGCTGCGCGGGCTGATCTCGACGCTGGTGATGCTGCTGGCCGCGTTCAATTATCTTGAGGTCTGGCATATACTCGTCGCCAGCATCGTGTTTGGGATCGTCGACGCCTTCTTCCAGCCGGCCTACAGCGCGATCATCCCTGAGGTAGTCCCGCCAACGCTTTTACCGAGCGCCAATGCGCTGACCAGCTTTGGAGTGCAGGGCGGGCGGATCTTGGGGCCACTGCTGGGCGCCGGTATCATCGCGACTCAGGGCACGACCGCTGCTTTTGCCATCGACGCCGCGACCTTTTTCATCTCGGCGCTGTTTCTCCTGCCGCTCACCAGGCTGTCGCTGCCTCGCCCCACGGCCGCTACAGCCTCAAGCCTGCTCGCCGATATTCGCAGCGGAATCGCGACTGTCTTAGGCGTTCCGTGGCTGTGGATCACGATGGGCATGCAAGCGCTGACGAACATTACGCTGGCGGGACCGTACCAGATCGCGCTGCCGTTTCTGGTCACGGAGCATTTCAATGCCGACGTGCGCGTGCTGGGCTGGCTCTATGCGGCGTTTCCAGTGGGCTATGTGATCGGCGGGCTGTGGGGCGGCAGCCGGGAGCGCATCAGATCACGCGGCTGGATGGTCTACGGCGCGACTATCGTGGCGGGGCTTGGGATGCTGGCGCTGGGCCTGCCGATCGGTCTCGTCGCCTGTTTGCTCGCGGCGATGCTCAATGGCATGGCGCTTGAGATCAGCAGCCTGATCTGGATCAACACGCTGCAAGAGCTGGTGCCGAATGAGCAGCTGGGACGTATCTCCAGCATCGATATGGTCAGCACCTACAGCCTGATCCCGATCGGCTTCGTGCTGGCCGGCTGGGCCACGAACGCCTTTGGCGCTGCTACTGTCTGTGTAATCGGCGGTGGGCTGACGGCTGCCGTCGCCGCGCTGGGCCTGGCGCATCCCGCGATCCGGGCAGTGGATTAGATCGAACCTTCCAGTCAAACCCGCGCAAATCTGCCACAATAAAGGATCGAATATGTCCGCTACTGCTGCTATACTCGAATCAGGAGGCAGCGCCCTCACGTATTCTGAGCGCAAAAGGAGTAGACATGCTGCGAGGACTGAGCACCGTTAGTTTTTGGGCCGACGATGTCGCGGCGGCCAGACAGTGGTACGCCGAGCTGCTGGGGATCGAAGCATACTTTAACGTGCCGAATCCAGATGGATCGACGGGCTACAGCGAGTTTCGTATCGGCGACTATCAGCATGAGCTAGGGCTGATCGATCGTCGCTACGCAACACTCGACGTCACGGCCACGCGTCCGGCGGGAGCGATCGTGTACTGGCATGTCGACGATCTGAACGCCGCGCTTGAGCGGCTGCTGGCCATGGGCGCGACACAGCTGGATGCTCCCACCAGGCGCGGCGAAGGCTTCGTCACCGCATCGGTCGTCGATCCCTTCGGCAACGTCCTGGGCATTATGTACAACCAGCACTACCTGGACATGCTCGGCGCGCGCCACGACTCCGAGCACTCCTGAATCAGCGCAGGCTACTTGGCCGGGATTGGTCGCCCGTTTTAGCTGCTCACCGGGCGGCGCGCTGGCTGGGCCGCTAGCCGTGGTCGCGTCCAGTGAATCCAGGCTTCCGCCGCGACCAGATGCAGCGTAAAGCCGATCCAAAACGCGGTGCCGAAAAACTCATACGGCGTAAGACCGGAAAGCGGGCTGGTGGCGAAAAACAGGCCAATGATCGGACGGATCGTCGCGACCGCCAGCCCGATCGAGAACGCGCGGATCATCCACTCGCGGTGCTGCGCGATGTTGCGCCGCCGAATATGCCGAAACGCATTCCCCAGCGCGAACAAAAAGAACAGGCCAAACAAGATCGTAGAGGCCGCTTGATTCACGCCGCCGATCGCCGGCATGGCTACGCTCATCACCAGCGCCGTTACGCCAATGATCAGGCCGCAGATCACGGCCACGCGTCCGCTCCAACGATGCCAGCCGAGATGGCGACGGCGGATCGTCGCGCTGAACTGCAAGGGCCATAAGATCATGAAGAGCAGCCCAGGAATGATGTGGACCAGCGTTAGCAGCGGATAGCGCGCAAACACATCGTCGAGGGCCGCCGTGGGAGCGGATGTAGCGACTGGTGGCTGGTAGCCGTCGATCAGCACTGGCACCAGCACCACGGTGCGCCGCACGACGACGGCAACACCGATCAGCGCCAGCAAGCTGACGGCGATCCATAGACCGCGACTCACGCGCGTTCCCGGTTTTGTGCTATGCATGATTCACTCGTTGACTAGTCGGCAAGGGCTGGGCTGTCGGTATCGAAGCCGCCGCGCTTTAATTCCTCACGCGCCTGTCTGGCTAGCTTCTCGTAAGTAGCATGAATACGGTCAAGCTGCTCCTCGTCCAGCTCCTCCAGATCCAGCAGCACGTTGTGGGCTCCGGCCAGCGCGCGGATCAGCTCATCCAGCTTAACCTGAATCGCCTCCGAGTCGCGATTCTGCGTGTTCTGAATCAGAAAGACCATCAGAAACGTGACAATCGTCGTGCCGGTGTTGATCACCAGCTGCCAGGTATCGCTAAAGCCGAAGAGCGGGCCGGTGATAGCCCAGATTAGAATAATCGCTACCGCTAAGACGAACGTAGCCGGCCGTCCGGTTGCACGGGAGGTCCATTTGGCAAAGCTGGTGAACCAGGAGGATGATTTGGTCGGGCGCATCGTGTGGTTGCTCCTACTGAAAGGCGTGTTTCCTCTGCATGATACACCTTTACTGCGATGCGGAGAGGCGGAGGGGGGTGTAAGCATTCGCGTAGAATGCCCGACGCATAGGAGGTAGTCAGCACTCAGATGTAGCGTACTTGATCGCGCATTTCGTCAGCAGTTACATGATTAAGGATGATCAGCAATCGTTGCGCAAGCTCGTAAGGAGGACGGCGTACAGCGATAATAATCCCAGGATGCGATTGTCCCGAGGCAAAGTACCTTTGAGCCCGATCCTCGAAATCCGCGCGATTGTGAGTCACGAATGTTTTATTATGAGCAACCGCATAGGCAAGCTGTGCATCATCGTCATTCTGGCGTTGTCCAGCTTCGACGGTCGTCATTGCTGAAAATCCACGCGCCCGGATGAGATCAGCAACCAGCACATCAACATCCTCGTCCAGATACAGCTCAATAAAGAGGCTATTCACAGGTCTCGTACCAATGGATCGATCAGCGTATCTGGAATACGATTGCGAAGTATATGCTGATTGATTTCATCCTGATGATCGCTGTAGTAGCTCAGGGCATCAAATACTTGAGCTAGCGTCAGGTGTGGTAGCCGTTGGGGAATAACTTCTGGTTGAACGCCCTGTCGCCATAATTCGACAATCGCACGTACCGGCGTGCGTGTGCCCTTAATAATGGGCTCACCGCTCAAGATGTGATCATCAATTACGATGTAGTAATGTTCAGTAGTGTTCAACATAGACTAACCCTAATCAATACTCTCAATAAGGGCATCTTACCACACACGAACTGCATAGAACAAAAGGAAAAGACAAACACTTGTGGTTAGCCTCCAATTTGACCGCACAGCCGGAAAGATCGTCTTACCATTCCTTTTCCCGCTCCGCGTCATACACAAAATCCGCCTCGGCGTTGTACCAGATGAGCACCCAGCAGCGCTGCCAGCCCAGACGGCGCATGGCCTCAAGCCGGTGACTCCCATCGCGGACGCTGAGAGTGCCATGCTCGTAGGCCACGATCAGCGGCGGGACCAGCAGCGGATCGCCGAGGCTGTGCTGCAACCTGGCAATATCCTGCTCCCAGCCCTGCCGCTCCTGCGGATACTCCATACCTGGCTCCGGCCCACAGACGCGCACCAGCGTGTCTACATCCGCCAGCAGCGGACCGCGCCACCAGCGCCGCTGTAGCCGCAAGCCCTGCGATAGACCAGGATTCGCCCATGGTTCCACCGCTAGATAGGCGTGAATCCATTCTTCCAGCTGATCGGCCCGCGCGTAGTCTTGGGCTGCGTACACCGTCCACATACTCTACCGTCCAATCAGGAAGAACCGGGTGCCCCCTGGGCGAACAAAGAACAAAGAACAGGAAGGAGCCTGTATTTACGAGAATTGTTCTCTGTTCTTGGTTCTAGGTTCTTGGTTCTCGACTAGCTCGATTGCAGCAATTGCTTGAGATCGTCGGCGATCTCCTGTGGATTCGTGCCGTAGCTAAAGAGCAGCCGCCAGCGTCCCTGCTGATCGATCGCGTAGCTGTAGGTGCCGTGCAGCGTAGGATCGGCCGTGTCGCGGTGCTGGGTATGGGCATCCGCGCCGACGCCGTACTCGCGGCTCAGCTGATCCAGCTGCTCCTGGCTGGGCCGCAGGCCGATGAACGACGGATCGAAATGATCGAGATACTGCTTGAGCGCCTCCGGGGTATCGCGCTGTGGATCGACCGAGAGCAGCACAAAGTGCACGTCGGCGGCATCCTCGCCCAGCAGCTGCTTGACCTGCTTCCAGTCGCCCATGGTCGTCGGGCAGAAATCGGGGCAGTTCGTATAGCCAAAAAAGATCAGTGTGACTTTGCCGCGCTGCGCGCTGAGCTGGAACGGCTGTCCGTTTTGATCGTTGATCGTAAAATCCGTCACCTGCTTGGCCGGCTCCAGCACCGTTGCCGTGTATTGATAGGGCCGTCCGCAGGCCGTGAGTATGAGCACGCCGCTCATCAGGAGCAGCGCAACGATAGACCGTAGATTTAACATAGCTATCCTGTTTTTCTGTAAACAGCTCAATCGTAGCACAGATCAACGTACCAACGGTTGCGCCCGGCGTCAAGGCGTGCGATCCGCCAACGACAACACACGTTTACAGAACATCTGTTTTAGATTAAGATAACGATCGAAGATCTTTCGTAAGGAGCAGCCGTCATGATCGAGCAGGTAGGAACGGTGAGCATCTTCGTCGACGATCAAGATCGGGCCAGGGATTTTTATACCAATGTGCTGGGCTTCGAGCTGCGACAAGACGCGCCCATGAGCCCGACCACGCGCTGGGTTTCGGTCGCGCCGAGGGGAGCGATCACCGAGATCGTGCTCTACAAGCCCGACGAGAACTGGGAACACTACAAAAACGCCGTAGGCAAGTCACAGCCCGTCACCTTCAACGTCAGCAATATGGCCGCATACCATGCGGATCTGAAAGCCAAAGGCGTGCAGTTTGTCATGGAGCCCGAGGTGCAGCCCTGGGGCACGCAGGCGGTAATCCAGGATAGCGAGGGCAACAGCCTGATTCTGGTCGAGCGACCGAAAGGCTAGCGATCGAAGCCGCGCTACGTCGCCGGATCTTGGGCAGTCAGCCGCTCCCACGCGCCCGGCCGCACGATCGCGTCGGTCATGCGCGCCAGCCGGGCGATCGGCGCGACATCGTGGACGCGCACCATGTCTGCGCCCGCCTGAATGCCCAGCGCCACTGTCGCCGCCGTGCCCTCGACGCGCTCACCCGGCGGCAGATTGCCGAGCGCCAGCCCGATGAACGATTTGCGCGAGGTTGCCAGCAGCAGCGGATGGCCCAGCGACTTGAACTCGCTCAGCCGGCGTAGCACCTCGATATTTTGGGCCGGCGTTTTGCCGAAGCCAATTCCGGGATCGACGATGATCTGCTCGGGCCGAATGCCGCGCTCCAGCGCAAACGCGATCGACTCGCGCAGTTCGCGCAGAATATCGCCCAGCAGATCGTCGTACTCGACCTTGCGATAGTGGCCGCCGAACGTGCCGGTCGTCGCCTGCGCGCGGCGATTGTGCATGATGATGATCGGCACGTTGCGCTCGCGAACCAGATCCGCCATCGCCGCGTGCCAGCCGCCCTCGGGCAGCCGCAGCCCCCACACATCGTTGACCAGATCCGCGCCCGCATCCAGCGCCGCCGCCGCAACCTCGGCCTTCCAGGTATCGATCGAGATCGGCAGATCCAGCTCTCGCCGCAGCGCCTCGATGACGGGCACCACCCGCGCGCTCTCTTCGTCGGCGTCCACCAGACGCGCGCCGGGCCGCGTGGACTCGCCGCCCACATCCAGCAGATCCGCGCCGCTCTCCGCGAAGTGCCGCGCCTGCTCCACCGACAGCGCGACCAGATCGCCGGCATCGCCGCGATCGAGACCGTCGCCGGAGAACGAGTCGGGCGTGGTGTTGAGAATGCCCATGATCAGCGTGCGCTCGCCCCAGCGAAACGAGCGACCACGCAGCGCCAGCACGCCGCGATCGGTGGCGTCGTAGGCGGCGAGCGCCGACTCTAGCTGTGAGGCAAACGCGTGAAGCTCGTCGAGCGGAAACGCCGTGATGCGCTGGATCAGCGCGCGATACTGCCGCAGCGTGGCAAAGATCACCAGATCCGTCGTCGCCGATCGATCGCCGAGATAGACGGCCGGATTGATCACGCCGTCGGCGTCCAGCGCCAGCAACTCCTGCTTGAGAATAATCGCCGCCACGTAGGAGAGCTGATCGGCGCGCACGACACGGAACAGGCCCTTGGGCACGGTCGCCGCCACACGCTCGGGAAACGACTCGACGCGGGCGATCTCGGCCGCCAGCGCGTTGTGCTCATCCGCCGCCAGCACCCGCAGGTTAAACTGTCCAGACATTTGGATTCCACCCCGAGATACAAAACGACGCCCCACATTCGGGAGCGTCGTACTGTCGCTAGCCGCGCCGCGTGCGCCGGGGAAGCAGCCGCCGCAGCCTGCCGGGCGAGCCGCTTTTCTCGCCGATCTCGCGCACCAGCTGGCGCTCGACCTTATCGAACATCTGCTTTTCTTGCTTGATCGCCCGCATCCGCTCCTCAAGCATTTTTTTCTGCTCGTCCTGATAGGAGCGCACAAACACAAACAGCAGCGCGGGAATTGCGATCGGCCACCAGGGCCGCAGATCGTCCGCCTGTTTTGCAAAGGTCTTGGCCTGATGTCGCACGCCACGGATCAGCGCCAGTCGTCCAGCGATCGTTCGATTCATCCTGCACTCCGTATGCTACACGTCTGCACTCCATTGTAGCAGGTCACATACCGCCAGGAAACAGGGCCTACTGTGCGCCGGCAGAGCGGCTCAGTCGCGGCTTGAGCACGCGCATGTACAGGAACACCAGCACCGCCAGCACAACCAGCGCCAGCACCAGATGCTCGTACTGCTTGACGTAGCCCAGCACCAGCTCCCACTGCGAGCGCAGCGCCCAGCCCGCGTATGATAGGATCGCGCTCCAGATCGTGGTGCCGAGCACGGTAAAGAGCAGGAACTTCGGCAGCGGCATGCGCTCCATGCCGGCCGGAATCGAGATCAGGCTGCGGATGATCGGAATCAGGCGGCCAAAGAAGATCACCGCCTCGCCGTGACGGCTGAAGTAGCCCAGCGTGGTGTCGAGATCTTTCTCGGAGATAAACGCGTAACGGCCCCAGCGGCGAATGAAGCGCCGGATCACGGTCTCGTTGGCCCACGCGCCCAGCCAGTAGAGCGCCAGCGCGCCCACCACCGAGCCGATCATGCCCGCGATGATCACCGCGATCAGATTGAATTTGCCCTCATAGGCCATGAAACCGGCCAGCGGCATCACCAGCTCCGAAGGAATCGGAGGAAAGATATTTTCGGCAGCCATCACCAGAATAATGCCGGGATAGCCCAGCGTCTCGATGATGCGTTGAATCAGCTCGCCAAGACCGCCTAATAGTTCGCCCACGTGCAACCTCACAGATAAAGCTAAGCGCGTGCATTGTACGGAGTCAGATCCGGCCTGTCAATGCGCTGCGGCTGACAGATACGCCTCGCGCCGCGCGATCCACGCACGATTTGACGCGCTAGCTCGTCGTGAGTTGCGGCTCCTGGTCAACCGTTTCTACCGGATTCACAGCGCCGCTGAACAGCTCGCCGATGATCTCCTCGACCGGCGGCTCCTCGATCGTCACGTCCACGATCGGCAGGTCGCTGAGCAGCCGCGCCGCCACTCGCGAGGTCTCGTCGCGACCAACCAGCAGGCTGCCCTCGACGCCTTCGAGTGTATCGATCGTGCCGTAGCGCTCCAGCGCCGCCCGCTCGATCGGCTCCTGCATCTTGACGCGGACGATCTTATGCGGCGCGACGCGCTCGACCAGCGCCTGGAAATCGCCGTCGTAGAGCAGCTTGCCGCGATCGATCACAATGATACGCTTACACAGCGCTGTCACATCCGCCATGTAGTGGCTGGTCAGCAGCACCGTCGCGCGATGACGCGTGTTGTACTCGGCGATAAACTTGCGCACATTGGCCTGCATCGTCACGTCCAGGCCGATCGTGGGCTCGTCCAGGAAGAGCACCCTGGGCTGGTGCAGCAGCGCCGCCGCCAGCTCGCACTTCATGCGCTCGCCCAGCGAAAGCTTGCGCACCTGCTTGGTCAGCAGCGACTCCAGATTCAGCAGCTCGGTCAGCTCGGCGACCGTCCGGCGATACTGATCGTCGGGAATCTCGTAGATCGCGCGGTTGACCTCGAAGGTTTCGATCGCGGGCAGATCCCAGATCAGCTGCTGTTTCTGGCCCATCACCAGCGTGATCTGGCGCAGAAAATCGTTGCGGCGCTCGAAGGGCGTGTAGCCCAGCACCTCAAGCTGCCCGCCGGACGGATGCAGCAACCCCGAGAGCATTTTCAGCGTCGTGGTCTTGCCCGCGCCGTTCGGTCCCAGAAATCCCACTACCTCGCCCTCGCCGATCGTGAACGACAGATCGTCGACGGCGCGCACATCCTGATACTGGCGGCGCACAAATGCTCGCAGCGAGCCCTTGATGCCCGGCTCCTTATGATGAACACGGTACGATTTTCGGAGATGAGCTACATTGATCTGCGACATACACCACCTATCGATTAAGTCGCCAGGGCCGCACAGCCCGGAGCTGAAGTGTTAGCATGGCGGCGGCGATTCCGCAACTATTTGCGCGATCTTCGCGTCCAAGCCAGCACTTGTTTGACAAGCAAAACCTATCTGGTGTATATGCTACCAGCTTTATGCGCAACACGAGAGGACTGTAGCGCTCGTTAGCTCTGTATGCTTGCGAGCGCTACGGCCTGTGAGCTTATAAGGAGACAGGATATGACGAATCAGCCCATGTTACAGCAAGACATCGACAGGCTGCGCAATTACGTCAAAGTGCTGGCCAACGAGCTAAGCCAGATTCGCCGCAATATCGACGACAACAAGCGCAGCATCCAGAATCTCCCGCCCGATGCCCAGCAGCCGCTGATCCGAGCCAATCTCGATCTTCAGCCGATCTTGAAGCAAAAAGAGGCCGAGTTCGAAAGCTTGCAGCTCACGATCATCAATAAGCAGAAGGTGCTTGATAAAACGGTAGATATCGAGCGAAAGAGACAGGAAATCTATAACTATACCCAGGAGCTTAACCGGTATCAGCGCCTGATCGCATCGGCCACGGATAGTCTCCAGCAGCTTGAGCGCCAGCTCCAGGATCTGACTCTGCCGCCGCCGGTTCCTGGGCGCGCGGAGCTGGTTTTTGAGGGCGGACAGAGCATCGAGCTGTCTGTGCAGAATCCTGAGATCCGCATCGGCCTGAAAGATGTAGCTAATAACCTGATCCCGGACGTCGATCTTGCGCTCTACAACGGCGGCTCGCTGGGCGTGAGCCGTGTTCATGCCAGCATCAGCCTGGTAAACGGGCAGTGGATGATCCGAGACCTGGGCAGCGTCAACGGCACAACCGTGAATAGCCAGCGCCTACAGCCGCAGCAGCCGTTCCCGCTCACCGATCTGGCCCGGATCGAGTTTGGCAGGTTGGTCGTTACCTTCAGGCAGAGCGCCCCAACGCGCACGGTCCGTCTGGATATGCCGTCGATCTAGCGCAGGATTTTAGCGATCGGGCAGCGGCAGCCTCACGCCAAACAGGCTGCCCGCGCCCTCGGTCGAGTCGCACCACATGCGTCCGCCGTGCCGCTCGACGATCTCACGCGAAATGCTCAGCCCCAACCCCATGCCGCCGACATCGCCCACCGACTCGTCATGCGCCTGATACCACGGCTCGAAGATCAGCGTCTGCTTATCGCGCGAGATACCGACGCCGTGATCGCGAACCGTGAGCACGGCCTCGCCGTTCGTATCGCGCAGCTCGATCTCGATCGTGCCGCCCTTGGGCGAGTACTTGATCGCGTTGTCGAGCATATTCTGCACAACCAGCGTGATCCGCAGCCGGTCGGCCATAATCTCCAGCGTCTCGGGCGCAGCCAGCAACAGCTCATGCCGCGACGACATCGCCTGGGTCTGCTCCACACA
>DASWTQ010000520.1:0-13375 GCA_036402055.1 Herpetosiphonaceae bacterium | reverse complement strand
ACGGTAACGCCTGCGAAGGGCGGCAGCGTCTCGCTGAGCGCAGCCTGTGTCACCAGCGCCCCAAGCTGGGCATCCGCCAGCAAAAACGTGATGCGCTCCTGGGGATAGCTCGGATCGATCGGCACGTAGGCGCCGCCCGCTTTGAGAACGCCCAGCAGACCAATCACCAGCTCCAGCGAGCGATCGAGGCACAATCCCACGCGCACATCCGGCCCGACGCCGAGCGCCTGGAGGTGATGCGCCAGCTGATTCGCGCGCGTGTTCAGCTCGGCATAGGTCAATGTCGCAGTGCCGCAGCGCAGAGCGACGGCCTCAGGCGTGCGCGCGACCTGTGCTTCGACCAGCTGATGCAAGCACTGATCCTGGGGATAGGCGGCAGCCGTGGCGTTCCAGCTCACGAGCAGTCGCTCGCGCTCGGCGTCAGCCAGCAGCGGCAGCGTCGTGATCGATTGCCGGGGATTGGCGACGACGGCCGCCAGCAGCGAACGGTAGTGCTCGATCAGCTGAGCGATCGTCGCGGGCGTGAACAAATCGGTGCGATACTCGACATGTCCATACAGGCCGCCGGCCTCCTCGGCCAGCGTCAGGCTGAGATCGAACTGCGTCGCGGCAACCTCCGGCGCGATCGGCTCTAGCGTCAGATCCGGCAGCTCGATCGTGGTGCGCGGCATGTTTTGCAGCGCGAACATCACCTGGAACAGCGGCGAGCGACTCAGATCGCGCGCGGGCTGGAGCTGCTCGACGACGACCTCGAAGGGCAGATCTTGATGGGCATACGCGCCAAGGCTGACCGTTCGCACGCGCTCGACGACTTCCGCGAAGCCGGGTTGGCCGCTCAGATCCGTGCGCATGACCAGCGTGTTGACGAAGAAGCCGATCAGCTCTTCCAGCTCCGGCCGCACTCGTCCCGCGATCGGCGTGCCCACCGCGATGTCGGTCTGGCCGCTGTAGCGACTGAGCAAGCTCTGGAATCCGGCGAGCAGCGTCATGAAGAGCGTCGCGCCGAGCTGCTGGCTGAGCCGCTGAAGATCGGCGGTCAGCTCCGGCGCAATCTGGAACGTCGTACGTGCGCCCTCGTAGGTCATAACCGGTGGACGCGGATAGTCGGCTGGGAGATCCAGCGGCGCCAGATTCGCCAGCTGGCTGCGCCAGTAGTCGATCTGCTGCTCCAGCACCGCGCCCGAGAGCCAGTTGCGCTGCCAGATCGCATAGTCGGCGTACTGGATCTCCAGCTCCGGTAGCGCGACCGGCTCATGCTGCACAAAGCCCTGATACAACGTGGTCAGCTCGCCCAGCAGGACGTTCTGCGACCAGCCATCGGTGACGATGTGATGGATCGTCAGCAGCAGCACATGCTCGATCCGGGTAGCCTCTGCGTGGATCTGCACGAGCTGCGCGCGGATCAGCGGCCCTTGCTGGAGATCGAACGGCCGCTCGACCTCGTCGCGCACGATCTGCGCTAGCGCCGCCTCTCGCTCGGCCTCGGGCAGTGAATGGATCGAGACGACATTCAGCGGGACTTCCAGCGTCGGCGCGATAACCTGCACGGGCGCGCCCAGCTGCTCGGTCTGAGCAAAGGTCGTGCGCAAAGACTCGTGTCGCTGCACGATCGTCGACAGGCTGCGGCGGAAAGCTTCCAGGTTCAGCGATCCGTGGAGCCGCGCTGCGGTCAGCAGGTTGTAGGCTGTGCTGTTGGGCTGAAGCTGATCCAGGAACCACAGGCGCTGTTGGGCAAACGACAGCGGCAGCGGCGTGCCGTCGCGAGGAACGGGCTGCAATCGCGCGCCGGCATCGGCCTGCTCCGCCTGAAGCCGGCCGGCAAACGTCGCGACTGTCGGCGCCTCGAAGAGCAGCCGCAGAGGCAGATCCAGGTTCAGGAGCTGCTTCACCCGACCGATGACCTGAGTCGCCATCAGCGAATGACCACCGAGCGCGAAAAAATTATCGTGGACGCCAATCTGCTCGACGCCCAGCGCCGCCGACCACACGCCCGCGACCAGCTCCTCGGTCGAGTTGCGCGGCGCTACCGGTGCTCCGCCGCTGAGATTCCGCGCATCGGGTGCGGGCAGCGCCTTGCGATCGAGCTTGCCGTTGGGTGTCAGCGGCAGCGCGTCGAGAAACACAAACGCCGACGGCACCATATACTCGGGCAGCCTGGCCCGCAGTGCGGTGGATAGTTGCTCAAGCAGGCCCTCACCCCGATGATTGATCAGGCCCTCACCCCTGTCGCTTCGCTCCTTCCCCTCTCCCGCTGCGGCAGGCGAGGGGAGATCGGCGGTACTTTGTTCTTTTGTTCCTTTGTTCCTTTGTTCACTAACCACGTACGCAACCAGTCGCTGGTCGCCGCTACGATCTTCGCGCACCATGACTGCCACGTCGCGGACCTCGGGCTGCTGCCGAAGCGCCGCCTCGATCTCGCCCAGCTCGATACGATAGCCGCGCAGCTTGATCTGATGATCCGCGCGGCCGGAGAACTCCAGCGAGCCGTCATAGCGATAGCGCACAAGATCGCCGGTGCGGTAGAGCCGCGAGCCGGGAGTTTCGTCGAAGGGATCGGGGATGAAGCGCTCAGCGGTCAGATCCGGGCGATTGTTGTAGCCGCGCGCGATGCCGTCGCCGCCGATGTACAGCTCGCCGACGACGCCGACCGGCGCCAGGCGCTGCTGCGCGTCGAGCACATACAGCTTGGTATTCGCGATCGGCTGGCCCAGCGAGATGCGCTCATCCTCGGCTCGCACGCGAGTCGCCGCCGACCAGATCGTGGTTTCGGTGGGGCCGTACAGGTTCCACAGCTGCTCGACGCGCGGCAGCAGGTGCTGGGCCAGATCCAGAGGCAGCGCCTCGCCGCCGGAGAGCGCCCGCAGCCCGGGCGTGCCGTGCCAGCCCGCCGACAGCAGCAGGCGCCAGGTCGCGGGCGTGGCCTGCATGATCGTCGCGCCGCTTGAGTCCAGCAGCGCCGCCAGCCGCACGCCGTCGATCGCCGTGTCGCGATCCACCAGCACGATGCGCGCGCCGACCGTCAGCGGCAAGAACAGCTCCAGCCCGGCAATATCGAACGCGATCGTCGTCACCGCCAGCAGCGTATCGTCGGCGCTCATGCCGGGCTCGCGCCGCATCGAGTGCAGGAAGTTCACCAGCGCGCGGTGTGGAATCTGCACACCTTTGGGCTGTCCGGTCGAGCCCGAGGTGTAGATGATGTATGCCAGATCTTCGGGCTGAAGCGCGCTCGACGGCGGAGTCTCCGGCTGTTCTGCGATCTGCGCCGCGTCACGATCGAGGCACAGCGTCACGCCCGTGTGCGGCAGATTATCCGCCAGCGCCGCCTGCGTGACCAGCACGCCGATCCCAGCATCGGCCAGCATGAAATGGAGACGCGCGGCTGGATAGCTCGGATCGAGCGGAACGTAGGTGCCCCCGGCTTTGAGAATGCCCAGCAGCGCCACCGGCAGATCCAGGGAGCGCTGGAGATACAGACCCACTCGCGCTCCAGCTTCCACGCCGAGCGAGCGCAAGTGGTGCGCCAGCTGATTCGAGCGCGCGTCAACCTCGGCGTAGCTCAGCGATCGATCTTCGAAGACGACCGCGACGGCCTCGGGCGTGCGCGCTGCCTGCTCCGCGATCAGCTCGTGGACGCAGCGCTCCTGAGGATACTCGCGAGCTGTCGCGTTCCAATCGACCAGCAGCTTACGCTCTTCGTCTAGGGTCAGGCAGGGAATATCGAAGATGCGCAGGTCGGGATCGACCACGATCTGCTCGACCAGCAGCTTGAAATGCTCGACATAGGCCGCGATCGTCGGCGGATCGAACAGATCGCGGTTGTACTCCAGCACGCCATAGATTCGCTGCGGATCGCTCCACAGCGCGAGCGTTATATCGAAGCGGGCGTCTTCGGTATCGACGTCGACAGTTTTGACTTTCACGCCCGGCAGATCGGCCAGCTCCTGCGGATCTTCAAAGTCCAGGAACAGGAAGGTAATCTGGTACAGCGGGTTGCGGCTGGTGTCGCGCTCGGGCCGCAGCTCGGCGACCAGGCGCTCAAAGGGCACATCTTGACGCGCGTACGCCTCGCTGGCGATCTCGCGCACCTGCGCCAGATACTCGCGAAACGTCGGATTGGCCGAAAGATCGGAGCGGAAGATCAGCGTGTTGAGAAAAAAGCCGATCAGCTTTTCCAGCTCAGGACGGCCACGATTGGCGATCGGCGTGCCGACCACGATGTCGGTCTGGCCGCTCTCACGCGCCAGCAGCACCTTGAACATCGTCAGCAGCGTGATAAAGATCGTCGCGCCCGACTGACGCGCAATTGAGCGCACGCCAGCCACCGCCGCCGGCGAAAACTCGACTTCATGTCGTCCGCCCAGGAAGCTGACCACCGTCGGCCGGGGATGATCGAGCGGCAGCGAATGGAGCGGCGGCGCATCGGCAAGCTTGCGCTTCCAAAAATCCAGCTCCGACTGCATCTTCTCGCTCTGCATCCACTGCTGCTGCCAGATCGCGAAGTCGGCGAACTGGATCGGCAGCTCGGGCAGCGGCGACGGCAGCCGGTTGGAAAACGCGTGGTACAGAATCGCCAGCTCCTGCTCGAAGAGCGTGTACGACCAGCGATCCGTCACGATATGCTGCATCACCGTGACCAGAATATGGTCGTCGGCGGCCAGGCGCAGCAGCGAGGCGCGGATCAGCGGGCCGTTGACCAGATCGAACGGTGCTTGCGCAAACTCGGTCGCCGCGCGCGGCATCGCGATCGCCTGCTCCTCCTGGGATAGATGGCTGAGATCGACCCGCGTCATCTTGATCGTGAGCTTGGGTATGACGAACTGCGCCGGCTGCTCGTCGACATTGGCAAAGGTCGTGCGTAAAATTTCGTGGCGACGAATAATTTCGTTGATGGCGCGCTCCAGCACGTCCGGGTTGAGCGGCCCGGTCAGTCGCACGGCACCGGTGATGTTATAGGCCGTGTTGTGCGGCGCGAGCTGGTACAAAAACCAGAGCCGCATCTGATCGAACGAGAGCGGATAGTATGGGGCCGGCTTGCGGCGCGAGATCGTCTGATTCTGCGCCTCGCTCAAGCCTTTTTGCTTACGACGCAGCTCGAATAGCGCGCGCTGCTCGGGAGTAAGCGCAGCCAAACGCTCCGAGAAATCGGTCATGAAAAACTCCTTATCAGGACGCTCGATCGGACGCCGCGCGGGCTGCCGGATCGTACCAGGATTTTAGCTCGTTCAAATACGGCAGGCTGGCGACCACGGTCTCGGTGTCGAGTCCAAAGTCGATCAGGCAGCCGATCTCGTTCACGCCGATCGTCTGGAGCCGATCTACCAGCGCCGTGCATTTGTCGGGCGTGCCCAGCAGCGCGCCGGTGGCGAAATAGCGCTCGAAAACGCCGTCGAGCAGCATTTCTTTGTCGGCGTCGGAGACTTCGCCGGCGTGTGTGCGGCGCTCAGGCGAGGCGTGATCGAACTGATTTACATACGTCCGCAGATAGCTGCGCATCGGCTCGCGCACCAGCTGCTTGACGGCGGCCTCGTCCTGGCCCAGAAACGTGTGCAGCATCACCGAGACGATGCCCTTGCGCGGATCGTGGCCGTGCAGCGCCAGCGCCTCGCGGTAGAGCTTGATTTTGTGCGCCAGCTCCTCGAACGGCTGGCTGGTCAGGCTCAGCGAGGTCAGAATGTTGGCGCCGATCTCGCCGGCCGAGACAAAGGTCTCGACGGTGCCCGAGGTCGTGATCCAGATCGGTAGCTCAGACTGGATCGGACGCGGCAGGATGCGAACCGGCATTTCCTCGCCGTTGCCGGCCGGAACCGTGATCGACTCGCCGGCCCAGAGCTTGCGAATCGTCTTGATATGCTCGTACATCAGCGGCTTGCGGTTGGCGTACGACTCGGGCGACAGCACGAAGTCGCGCGGGTGCCAGCCCGACGCAAACGAGACGCCGACGCGGCCATCCGACAGATTATCCACGACCGACCATTCTTCGGCCACGCGAATCGGGTTGTGCAGCGGCAGCGCGACACTGCCGGCGCGGATCTGGAGCCGTTTGGTGATCATCGCCAGCGCCGCGCCCAGCACCGATGGATTGGGATACAGCCCGCCAAAATCCTGGAAGTGTCGCTCAGGCGTCCAGATCGCGTCGAAGTTATGCTTGTCGCCGAACTTCGCGCTTTCGAGCAGCAGCGTGTACTTTTTGCTCGACTCCATCGAGCCCTGGTCGGAGAAGAAAAAGAGCGTGAAGCGCATATCGCGCTCGATCGGTGCCGCGCTCGATTTCTGCTCGCGTGGTGCCGACGGATCGAGCGCTGAGGGCTGGAGCCCTTTTTGTTTGAGCCGCAGCTCAAGCAGCGCGCGCTGCTCGGGTGAGAGCGCGGCAAAGCGCTTGGCCATATCATCCATTGCCGGTGCCCTCCTCAGGCTGTCCCATCTCCACGATCAGCCGCTCCTGTGCTTCCTCCGCCGAGAACTGCTCGATCTCGCGCAGCAGCGCCTCAAGCTCTTCGCGCTCACGCTGCTGCTCCTGCGCGGCCTCGATGATCCGCGCCAGATCGGCCACGTTGCCGGCCTCGAACAAACTGTTCATGTGCAGCTCGACATGGAACTGTGCGCGCAGCGCCGAGACCAGCTGGATCGCCAGCAGCGAGTTGCCGCCGAGATCGAAGAAGTTATCTTCGATGCCGACCTGCTGCATGCCCAGCAAGCGGCCCAGCGTCGTCGTGACGACCTCCTCGACCTCGTTGCGCGGCGCGACATACGGCACCGCCAGATCCGGACGGGCGTGCGTCGGCTCGACCTGCCGCAGCTTTTCGAGCTGCTCCAGCGCGTTCATCGCGGTCAGACCGCTGGACTGCTCCATCACCGCCTGGAAATCCTGAGTCGAGACGATCACCTGCGGCAGATCGCGGCTCAAAATCCGTGCAAACGCATCGATCGCCTCGTCGAGCGTCATGCCGTAGGTCAGGCGAATCTGGCGGAACTGCTCTTGGAGCGCCGGAATACCGGCCATCAGCTGATCCTGCCCATCGTCCCACTCCCAGACGCCCCAGTTGATCGAGGTTCTGCGCGTCGTCTGCCCGTCGCTCTGGTGCGCGTAGGCGTCGACAAACGTGTTGGCGGCGCAGTAGTCGGCCTGGCCGAAGCCGCCGGTCAGCGCGGTCGTGGAGGAGAAGAGCACCATGAAGTCGAGCGGATTCTGATCCAGCAGCGATTCGAGCACCTGCGTGCCGGTCAGCTTGGGCGCGAAAACGCTGTTGGCCAGCTCCGGCGTTTTGATCTGGATAATGCCCGCGCCGACGACGCTCTCGGTGTGGATCGCGCCGTGGATCAGGCCGAAGCGCGCCTGGGCCTCGGCGATCACGTCGGCCATGCGCTCGCGGTTGGCGACATCCGCGCTGAAAAGCAGGATCTCGGCGCCGGCGTTCTCAAGTGCCTGGACGCGCCGGATCACGCGGCTGACCTTATCGGCGTCGTCATGGGTTTCCAGCCAGAACTGCCATTGCTCACGCAGCGGCAGCGGCGCGCGATCCACGAGCACCACGCGGGCCTGCGCGGTCTGGAACAGATACTCGGCCAGCGCCAGCCCGAACTCGCTCATGCCGCCGCTGATCAGATACGCGCCATTGGTGCGCAGAATCGCGGGACGCTCGGCGGGCTGAAGCTGCACGGCCTCGAAGCGGCGGGTCCAGCGGTGGCGGCTGCGGTAGGCGACCTGATCGTCCTGTTCTGCCGAAGTGCACTCCCCGAGCAGCTGATCGGCGGCCAGATCCAGCGCGCGACCCTGTCCAATCGCCCCGAAGTCGATGCTGCGGCAGGCGATCGTCGCGTACTCCTGGGGAATAACCTTCGACGCGCCCAGGATTGTAGCTTTGGCCGGGACCAGAGCCTCGCCGCCGGTGACATCCTGCACATTGTTGGAGACGACAAACAGCTTGACCGGCGATTCGTCCTCTTGCTCGCCGAGGATCTGCGCCAGCGTGAGCAGGCTGAAAAAGCCCTGATCCTGCTTGTCGCCGGTCGCCTGCTCGTCGCTCGTGACGCTCCACAGATGCACGACCAGCGTCGGCGACTGGGGGTGTGTGCTGAGATCGCGGAAGAGCGCCTGGTAATCGATCGGCTGCTGCGGGTTGACGCTGTACGCGTGCGCGCCGAGCTGAGCAAACTCCGCGCCGGCCGCCACGGTCGTTACGTGCGCGCCGCTGTGGCTGAGCCGCTGCGCGAGCCGCTCGCCAAGGCCGCACTGATCCAGAAAGATCAGCCAGCGCTGCGGAGCGGCGGGCGCGTCCTCGGCTGCGACACGATCCGGCAGCGGCGACTGCTGCCAGGCCGGAACGTAGAACCAGTCGGCGACATCGGTTTTTTTGTCGAGCGTGCGCTGCTGCACAAACGACTGCTGCTGCGCCTCGACCCAGTAGCTCTGGCGCTCGAAGGGATATGTCGGCAGCGGCACACGGCGGCGATCCTGCTCCCCGTGCAGGTCGTTCCAATCGATCGCGGCGCCTCGCAGCCACAGCCGGCCGATCGCCTCCAGCAGAAACGTCTCGTCGGCGACCTGGCTGCGCACATGCCGCATCGTCTGTACGACGCGCTGCTCGGCGTCACTCGCCAGGCACTGCTTGGCCAGCGTGCTCAGCGTGTGGCCAGGCCCGACTTCCAGGAAGATCGCCTCGGGGATGGTTGCCAGCTCCTGAACGCCTTCGATAAAGCGCACGGTCTGGCGCAGATGTTTGACCCAATATTCGGGATCGGTCGCCTGCTCGGCGGTGATCCAGGTGCCGGTCAGATTCGACATGTAGCGCATCTGCGGCGGGCTCAGCCGGATCTGCCGCACCTGCTCCGCAAACGGCGCGAGAATCGGGTCCATCATGGCCGAGTGGAACGCGTGCGATGTGTGCGCGATGCGGCACTCGACGTGGCGCTGCGACAGCGTCTCGCGCAGCGCGGCTACCGCGTCGTCCGGCCCCGAGACCACGCTCACCGACAGGCCGTTGCTGGCCGCCAGCGCCAGATCCGGGTTCGACTCGGCGCGCAGCAGCGCCTGGACTTCGGCGGCGGGCAGCGGAATCACCAGCATCGAGCCGCGCGGCAGGCTCTGGATCAGCTGGCCGCGCACCGCGACGATTCGCAGCGCGTCTTCCAGCGAGAAAACACCGGCCAGACAGGCCGCGACGTACTCGCCGAGCGAGTGGCCGATCATCGCGTGTGGCTGGATGCCCCAGCTCAGCAGCAGCTTGGCCAGCGCATACTCGATCACGAAGAGCACAGGCTGCGTCAGCAAGGTCTGGTTGAGCTGCTCGGCCGCGTCGGCCTCTGCTTCGTTGGTCGGATACAGGAAGTCGCGCAGATCGAGCCCGAGATGCGGCCGCAGCAGCTCGCAGCAGCGATCGACCTCCTCGCGGAAACCTGGTTCTTCGGCGTAGATTTCGGCTGCCATGCGCACGTACTGCGCGCCCTGGCCGGGAAACATAAAGATGATCGGCCGGTAGCCGCCGTTGTAGGCTTGCGTCGGCATGCGCCGGAGATCGCCTGATTGCAGCGTGCTGAGCGCATCCTCCACATCGCGGCCAACCAGGATGCGGCGCTGCGCGAAGGCTTTACGGCCAACCTGAAGCGTGTAGGCCACATCGGCGAGATTGGCCTGCGGGTGCTGCTGGAGATACGCCGCCAGATTGCGGGTCGCGGCGTCGAGCGCGGTCTCAGTTTTGGCCGAGAGCACCAGCAACTGCGCGGATCGACCGGGGCTGGACTCCGCGACCGGCGGCGCTTCTTCCAGGATCACATGCGCGTTGGTGCCGCCGATGCCAAACGAGCTGACGGCGGCGTGACGCGGCGATCCGTTCGGCGTCCAGGGCGTGAGCTTAGTGTTGACATAAAACGGGCTGTGTGCAAAATCGATCTTGGGATTGGCCTGTGTGAAGTGCAGGCTGGGCGGCAGCTGCTGATGATGCAGCGCCAGCGCGGTCTTGATCAGGCCGGTCACGCCCGCCGCCGCGTCGAGATGCCCGACGTTAGTCTTCACCGAGCCGATCGCGCAAAAGCCCCGCTCCGTGGTGCTGGCGCGGAAGGCTTCGGTCAGGGCGGCAATCTCGATCGGGTCGCCGAGCGGCGTGCCGGTGCCGTGGGCCTCGACGTAGCTGATCGTGGCTGGATCGACCTCGGAGATCACGTGCGCGGCGCTGATCACACGCGCCTGGCCTTCGACGCTGGGCGCGGTATAGCCGGCTTTGGTCGATCCGTCGTTGTTGATCGCCGAGCCCTTGATCACCGCGTAGATGTGATCGCCGTCGGCGACCGCGCTGGCAAGCCGCTTGAGCACGACCACGCCCGCGCCGTAGCCGTTGACCGTTCCCTGCGCGTCGGCATCAAACGCGCGGCAGTGACCGTCGGGCGACATAATGCCGCCTGTCTGGTAGAGATAGCCCGACTTCTGCGGAAACTGGATCGAGACGCCGCCGGCCAGCGCCATATCGCAGTCGCCGATCAGCAAGCTCTGGCAGGCCAGATGCACCGCCACCAGCGAGGTCGAGCAGGCGGTCTGCACGGCGACGCTCGGCCCTTTGAGGTTGAGCTTGTAGGAGGTCAGCATCGTGAGCTGATCGCTGGTGTTGCCGAGCATCGTCTGGAAAACGCCGCCCGACTCCTGGAGCAGCTCCTGGTTGGAGAGCAGGTTGTTGATCAGGTAGCTGCTGCTGCCGGCGCCGGCAAACATACCGATCGTCGCGCCCGCCGTGTCGGGATCATAGCCGGCTTGCTCCAGCGCTTCCCAGGCACACTCGAAGAAGACGCGGAACTGCGGGTCCATGATCTGGGCCTCGCGCGGCGTGTAGCCAAAAAAGGCAGCGTCGAACTGATCGACGTTTTGGAGGACGCCCGCCGCTTTCACATGGCTGGGATGGTTCGCCAGCTCCGGCTCAAAGACGGAATTTTCGACTTCTTGATCCGCGAAGAACGAGATCGACTCTACGCCGTCGCAGAGATTTTGCCAGAATTGTTCTGTGGTCGGCGCGCCTGGGAAACGCCCACTGATACCGATAATCGCTATTTCCAGCCCTGTCGAATGATCGTCCACCTATCGGCCTCCTAATCTTTTTTATCGGTGCGCTGCGGTTGTCCCAAGCGCTGTTTAAGCCAGTTTCGTCCTTCTTTGGCAGCCTTATGCTTCGGCTCCTGCTGCGCCGGCGCTGAGCGATCGGTCTCGCTCTGGCTGAGATACTCCGACAATGCGCTGATCGTCGGATACTTGAAAAGATCGACCATCGAGACTCGATCGAGCATTGCGGCCGTGGCACCCAGGTGCTCGTTCAATTTACCATGCAGCTGAATCACCAGCAGCGAGTGGCCACCGAGATCGAAGAAATTATCATGCAGCCCGACCTGATCCACGTCCAGCAGCTCCTGCCAGATGCCGGCGATCGTTTGCTCAAGCTCGGTGCGCGGCGCGACATACGCGGCTGCTAGATTGGGCCGCGCTCCGTCCGGCTGCGGCAGCGCACGATAATCGATCTTGCCGTTGGGCGTGAACGGCAGCTCGTCGAGGAGCACGAACGCGTTGGGCACCATGTACTCGGGTAGTCTGGCCGCCATAAAGGTACGCAGGCTGCTGATATTCGGCGTGGTATTCGGCTCGGGCAGCACATAGGCCACGATCTGCTGCGCCCCGTGAGCGCCTGTCTCACGCACCTGCACAATCGCCGTGCGAATCTCGTCGTGAGCGGTGAGAGCATTCTCGATCTCGCCCAGCTCAATGCGATAGCCGCGCACTTTGACCTGCTCGTCGCTGCGGCCGGCGTAGAGGATGTTGCCGTCGGGCAGATAGCGGCCCAGATCGCCAGTGCGATAGATTCGCGCACCGGGAGCGCCGAACGGATTCGGCACGAAGCGCTCGGCGGTCAGATCCGGCCGGTTGAGGTAGCCGCGACTGACGCCGATACCGCCGATGTAGATCTCGCCGAGCACGCCGATCGGCACGGGATGACCGTATTGGTTGAGCAGATAGATCTGTGTATTGCCGACCGGCTTGCCGATCGGCGGGTCGTGCGGCGACGCCGGGTCGCACACATGCACCGTGGAGTAGATCGTCGTCTCGGTCGGGCCGTAGCCGTTGATCACCCGCCGCCCCTCGGACCAGCGCGCGACGATCTCGGTGGTGACTTTTTCCGCGCCTGTGTCGATGGTCTTCAGCAGCGGCAGGTTGTCGGTCGGCAGGATCGCCAGTGTCGAGGGCAGCAGCAGCGCGTTGGTGATCGCCTGTTCGCGCAGCAGCCGGTTGAGATTCGGCCCCGGCAGCAGATCATGCCGATCGGCCAGACAGAGCGTCGCGCCGCTCAGCAGCGGAAAGGCCAGCTCCCAGATCGAGGCGTCGAAGCTGGCGGAGGCGATCTGGAGCAGGCGGCTGCCAACTTGGAGACCGATCAGCCCAATCTGCACTTCTTGAAGGCTGACCAGGCCGCGATGGCTCTGCATCACGCCCTTGGGACGGCCGGTCGAGCCCGAGGTATAGATGATATACGCCAGATTGTCGGGCGTGATCGTGAGTGCCGGATTGGTCGTGGCCTCTGCTGCGATCGTCGGCCAGTCGCGATCCAGGCAGACGTACCGGATCTGCTGATCTGTCTGCCAGCTTTGTCTGCCTCCCAGCAGCTGCGCCTGGGTGAGCAGCAGCGGCGTCTGGCTGTCGGCCAGCATCCACTGGAGCCGATCCTCGGGATAGGCCGGATCGAGCGGCACATACACGCCGCCGGCTTTGAGAATGCCCAGGAACGCGATCACCATTTCCAGCGAGCGCTCGACGCACACGCCGACGCGCACCTCGGCGCCGACGCCGTGGGCGCGCAGGTAGTGCGCCAGCTGGTTCGAGCGCGCATTCAGCTCGGCGTAGGTCAGCGCCCGCCCGTTGTACTCAACCGCCGTCACATCCGGCGTGCGTTCGCTCTGAGCCTCAAAAAGCTGGTGCATACAGCGATCCGTCGAGTAGGGCATCTGTGTATCGTTCCAGGTGTCGAGCATCAGCGTGCGCTCGGCATCGCTCAGCAGCGCAAGGTCAAAGATGCGCTGCTCGGGATTGGCGACGATCCATTCCAGCAGCAGAGTGAAATGCTGTACCATGCGCTCGATGGTCGTCGCGTCGAAGAGATCGAGGCTGTAGTCCAGCACGCCCGCGAGACCGCCCGGCGTTTCTTCCAGCGCCAGGTCCAGATCGATCTTGGCGGCGGTGGTCTCGAGATCCATGCGCTGCGCCTCCAGTCCCTGGAGCGCGACATCCGGCAGCGGCGCGTTTTGCAGCGCGAACAGCACCTGGAACAGCGGCGTGTAGCTCGGATCGCGGACCGGCCGCAGCTCTTCGACCAGCTGCTCGAAGGGCAGATCCTGATGCGCATAGGCCGCC
>DASWTQ010000519.1:0-2250 GCA_036402055.1 Herpetosiphonaceae bacterium | reverse complement strand
GGAGCTGACTGTGCCCCCGATCTATGAAACTCGGCTGATCGTCGATCGCACCAACGATGGCTACACGGCCTCATGGATCGATCCTAACAGCCAGCGATCCGCTGCCTTTCCCTTGAACCTGCCGCTTAAGCCGCAGAACATGACCGATCTGCGCTGGTACCTGGAAACGTATATGCAGTTTCCCGGCGCGGGCGACCATGCGCGGGCGAAAGGCATCGAAGACCAGCTCAAGATGTGGGGACGGCAGCTCTTCGACGCGATCTTTGGCGGGAGCGAAGGCACCAACGTGTATCGCTCACTGCTGGATGCAGCCGCCAATGACGACCAGCGCTGCCTGCTGACGATCGGCGCGACCGATCCGCAGATTCTGGTGCAGCCGTGGGAGATGCTGCGCGACGAGCGCGGGCCGCTCACCTTCCAGGGCGTGACGATCCGTCGCCAGTTGCGTGGTGCAGGTCCACGCAAACCGCAAGCGCTAAAACTTCCACTGCGTGTGCTGCTGATCGTCAGCCGTCCCAGCGACGTGAGCTTTATCGATCCGCGCAACAGCATCAAGCCGCTGCTGGATGCGCTGGACGATCTACCGTCCGGCCAGCTGCGCATCGACTTTTGCGATCCGCCGACGTTGTCGCAGCTTGAGCGGATGATCTCGGAGGCGCGCAAAGCCAAGCAGCCCTATCACATCGTCCACTTCGACGGCCACGGCACGTACATGCCCCTTATTGGTGTGGGCGCGCTGGCCTTTGAAAATGACGACGGCAAGCTAGCGCTGATTCTTGGCGGGACCTTAGGCGATCTTCTGGCTCGACTCAAAGTGCCACTGGTGCTGCTGGAAGCTTGCCGCAGTGCCGATCTGTCGAATCAACCTGTGTTCGGATCGGTAGCTCCCGCGCTGCTGGAAAGCGGCGTCGGCTCGGTGATCGCGTTCAGCCACAGCATCCACATCGAGGCGGCGCGGCTCTTCGTCGAGCGCTTCTACGACGAGCTAGCCGATGGTCTCACGATCGGGCAGGCGCTGGAAGAAGCGCGCGCCCAGCTCAGGGCCACTCCCGATCGCTGGCTGCATCTTGGCCCCGACGCCGAGACAATCCAGCTACAGGATTGGTTCGTCCCGCAGCTGTACCAGGTCGGCGCAGATCCAGTGCTGATCAAGCCGACCAAGAAGGCTGCGGCGCACTCAGCGCCCCGCCCCGCATCCGATGGACAACGATTGTTCGGCTTTCCGCCCGAGCCGCTGTACCGCTTTCATGGCCGGGCGCTGGAGCTGCTGGAGCTAGAGCGGGCCTTCCGGCGCTATCCTGCCGTGCTGCTGAGCGGCATGGGCGGCATGGGCAAGACCGCGCTCGCGCGTGAGGCGGCGGCGTGGTGGCTGCGAAAAGGCATGTTCGATGCGGCGATCTTTTGCAGCTTCGAGCAAAAGGTCGGAGCCGAGCGCGTGGTGCAGCTGATCGGGCAGGCGCTCGAAGGCGACGAGTTCAGCGCGCGATCCAGCGAGGAGCAGTGGACCGCCGCCGTCGATCTATTCCGCACTCGGCGTGTGCTGCTGGTGTGGGACAACTTCGAGTCCACGCTGCCGGCCTACCAGCAGGGCGAGGAGCAGGAATCGGCACTGTCGTTCGGCCCCGAAGCCCGCGCCCGCCTCACGCAGCTCTACCGCGAGCTGACTAATAGCACGCCGCAGGGCCGTCTGCTGATAACGTGCCGCCCGGATGAAACGGCGCTCCCTGGAATCAAGGATGTGCCGCTCGCTGGACTGTCCCGGCCCGACAGCCTGCATCTGCTGAAGGCCGTGCTCGATCTGAAAGGAATCGTGATCGATCAGCCTGGGCGTGAGCGTCCCGGCTACGAGCGCCACGAGATCGACGCGCTCCTCGACGATCTGCAAGATCACCCGCTCTCGATCGAGCTGGTCGCGCCGCACCTCAAGACGCTGACGCCGCAGCGCATCCGCGACGAGTTCGGCGTCCTACTGAAGGGTTTCGCTAACCAACTCGCTCCTGAGGGGCGCAACAAATCTCTACTGGCCTCGCTCGAATTCTCGAAGCGGCGGCTCAGTCCGGAGGCACAAGCAATTTTGCCCTATCTCGCCTGGTTCGAGGGCGGTGTCTTTGAAGCGTTCTTCCTCGCTTTCGCCGAAATCGATCCCGCCAGGTGGGAAACTATCCGTGCTGAACTGGTAGCTACGGCACTGGTCAAGGTAGAAGAGTTAGAACAGTTCACTACACCTTATTTGCGCTTCCACCCAACGCT
>DASWTQ010000518.1:0-7399 GCA_036402055.1 Herpetosiphonaceae bacterium | reverse complement strand
CGGAAACCAACTGCGATAGTTGTTGTGCAGCCAGCGATAGAAGGCCCGCTGGCCCACACCCTTGAGCGCAAAGAGCAGGGCGAGCGTCACGATCTCGCTCGGAAACAGGTGTGCATCCGCACGTTTCGGCATTTCTGCCAGCTCGCTGTCGACGCGAATGAACAGGGCTATGATAAACTCGTCGGTAGACATGCGAACCTCCATCCGTGAGTGACTGAACACTCTCACAATGACGGGTTCGCATGTCTGTGTCAACTAGCACCACTGGTTATTAAGGTGGAGGATAACGATCCATCAGTTGGCAGATAGGAGTCGTCAGATGATTAGTTCGACACTTGAGCAAAAATTACATGAACATCTGCGGCGCTTACCAGTTGAGCAGCAGCGCCAGATTGTCGATTTTGCACGGGCATTGTCGATAACCAGAGTGCGTGGCGTTTCTGGCCAAACACTGCTCTCGCTGGTGCCATTGCGGCCGATGATGTCGTGGCTATGGCTGAGGCTATTGAGGAAGGTTACGGGAGGATCGACTAAAACCGGCTCCGGCGGGGACGGAGCATTACCACCGCAGAGCTAGCTACCACGGCAGCGGCTTGCCGTCGCGGAAGAAGCCACCGCTCGGCCCGTCGTCGGGGAGCGTTGCCGCCCAGAGCACACTCGCCGCGCCCGCTGGGATCGGACGCGCGCCCATCGCCTCCATGCCGGGAGCAGTCGCGGTAAATCCCGGACAGACCGCATTGATCAGAATTCCGCTGCCTTCCAGCTCAGCCGCCAGCTTAGCGGTCAGCGCGTTCAGCGCCGCTTTGGAGATCCCGTAGCTCGCCACCGAGCCGCCGCCAGTCGTCAGGCCGAATTGCTGCTCGCCGTGAGAGCCCGCGCCGCTCGACACAATGACGATCCGGCCATGCGCGCTACGCCGCATCAGCGGCATAAACGCCTGACACATCCGCCAGGCTCCAAACAAATTTGTTGCCAGAACCGCCGATGCCGCCTCCAGATCCGCCGTCAGCGCAGTCTCGGACCAGTTGACGAAGGCGGCGGCATTATTGACCAGAATATCGAGCCGCCCAAACTCGCGCTCGATTTCGGCCGCTAGCTGCTCCACACTCGCCTGATCAGTCACATCCAGCGCCCTGGGACGAATATCGAGGCCCGCGCCGGCGATACGCTGGGCTGCCGCCTGGCTCTTCTCCAGAGTCCGCGCCGTCAAGATCGCCGTCATACCGCGCGCCGCCAGTTGCCGCGCCACCTCCAATCCGATGCCTTTGCCCGCTCCTGTGATCAGTGCCACCTGTGAACCGCTGGAATCGTTTGTGTTCATAACGCCTCCAACTTCTTCCGCTCGATCGTACCCGTACTTTCAGCATACGAAGATTCCTGCGGCTGTCAAAGGTAACATGGGGGCAAAAAGAAGCCGCCCGGATCACGATGATCCGAGCAGCACTTCAATCTCTCAACTCACCATCAATGTAGACGAATATCCAGGAACACGCGCAAGCCGTGTGCTACCGCGATTGGTCAGAACGTGGGCTGATCAGTGGTCAGATCATAGATGAAGATGCCGTCGCATGGGTACTGAAGCATCCAGTGGCCGGTCTCAGGATGCTCAAGAATGCATGCTGTGGTGGGCGGATTCTGCGGCACAAAAATGACTCCAACCTGACCATGTTCGAGCGGCCAGTCGTCGGCGGCGGGATTGAGTTCGCCCTTCACCTCTTTAAGACGGTTGCTCATATCGGCTAACAGCCGTCCCAACCGCTCCTGACCTTGCAGCTCAACTTTTTTCCCTTCGTCGTAGCTCATCACCGCGCCTCCTTTTTGATGGCGACAGTCCAGATGACTCGTCCCAATTATGGCACGCAGCCCAAGCGCCGGTCAATCGCCAATTCTCTAGGCTGAAGCAATCACACCAAACATCAGCATGTGGAGCAACGACGATCTTCTACGCAATTTGACCGCGATCGAACCTTGCCTAGGGCCTGGGCAGCAAAAGGCACGGACCGAAACGATCCGTGCCTTAGCTCAACGCTTCAGACCAAGATTCTAGCTGTGGCGCAGCGACTTGAGAATAAACAGAATATTCGCGGGACGCTCGGCCAGCCTACGCATCAGGTAGGGATACCACGCCTCGCCGAAGGGCACATACACGCGCAGATTGTAGCCGTCTTTGATCAGCTGCTGCTGAAGATCGCGACGAATGCCGTAGAGCATCTGGAACTCGAAGCGCTCACGGCCGATCTGCTGCTCACGTGTGAACTGCTTCACCCAATCGATAATCGCGCTGTCGTGCGTGGCAAGACCGGGATAGTTGCCGTCGCAGATCAGCCGCCGCGTCAGAGCGACATAGTTTTTATCGACATCCGACTTGAGCGGGTAGGCCACCGAGGGCGGCTCGTTGTACGCGCCCTTGCAGAGCCGGACGCGCGCCTGTAGCTGGTTGAGCCGCTCGATGTCCGCCGCGCTGCGGTAGAGATACGACTGGATCACCATGCCGACATTCTTGCGATCCTCGGCGACAAACATTTGCTCGAAAATATCGAAGGTGATCTGGGTATAATCCGAGCCTTCCATGTCCAGACGGACGAAATTATCGTGGCGCTGCGCCGTCTCCAAGATCGCGCGCAGGTTCGTCTCGCAGAGCGCGCGGCTGATGTCAAGACCTAGCGCCGTCAGCTTGAGCGAGACGTTGCACTTGAGGCCGCGCCGGGCGATCTCGTCGAGCAATCCGACATACATCTGCCGTGTTGCCGTCGCCTCTTCAGCCGACGAAACATTCTCGCCCAGATAATCCAGCGTCACCAGCGCGCCCTGGCTATTCAATTGGGCGACGGCCTCAAAAGCCTGCTCTGCCGTTTCACCGGCGACGAATCGCCGCGCCAGCGGCCGTACCAGCCGGCTCCGCATAACTTGACGACGCAGCGTGCTATTCCCGGCTAACCAGAGCAAGCTGTTCCGCATCAACATATATCAACTCCATTGTTGACCAAAAGACGATTTGGCATATCACCTCTAGTATAAACGAAGTTGTTAAATCCGATACGCATACACTATGCCAGGATTTGCGCGTCCACGCGGCTTAAACAAACGCCGCCGGATCGTGTGATCCGGCGGTGCTTGAAAGCTAGCCAACGCCTTAGTACGTGGGCAGCGACGGATCGATCTCTTGCGCCCAGCGCAGGATACCGCCCTCCAGGTTCTTGACGTTGCGGAAGCCCGCATCCTTGAGCAGCTGAGTCGCTTTGGCGGAGCGCGCGCCGCTCTTGCAGTGCACGACGATCGGCTGGTCCCGATCGTACTCGTGGAGATGCGCCGGCAGCGTCGACAGCGGGATCAGCCGCGCCTCGTCGAGTCGCACGATCTCGTACTCATGCGGCTCGCGCACATCGATCACCTGGGGCGGCGACTCGCTCTTGAGCGCGGCGACCAGCTCGGCGGGCGTGGTGCGATTCTCGGCGGCAAGACCGACGTTTTCGGGCACGATGCCGCAGAAAAGCTGATAGTCGATCAGCTCGGTGACCGTGGGATTATCGCCGCAGACCGGGCAGTTGCGATTCTTGCGCAGCTTCAGCTCGCGAAAGCTCATCTCAAGCGCGTCGAAGAGCAGCAGCCGGCCGATCAGCGGCTCACCCTTGCCGATGATCAGCTTGATCGCCTCGGTCGCCTGGATCGTGCCGACGATGCCGGGCAGCACGCCAAACACGCCGCCCTCGGCGCAGCTCGGCACCAGCCCTGGCGGTGGCGGCTCGGGATACAGGCAGCGGTAGCATGGACCCTCCTTCATGCCAAAGACCGATGCCTGGCCCTCGAAGCGGAAGATTGAGCCGTACACGTTGGGCTTGCCGAGCATCACGCTGGCATCGTTGACCAGATAGCGCGTCGGGAAGTTATCGGTGCCGTCGATCACGATGTCGTAGGGCCGGATCAGATCCAGCGCGTTGTCGGAGCTGATGCCAGTGTTGTAGGTGGTGACCTCGACAAACGGATTGAGATCGTTAATGCGCTGCCGGGCCGACTCCAGCTTGGGCTTGCCCAGCGTGCTGGTACCGTGGATCACCTGGCGCTGCAAGTTCGACTCATCGACCACGTCGAAGTCGACCAGGCCCAGATGCCCGACGCCTGCCGCCGCCAGATACAGCGCCAGCGGCGAGCCCAGCCCGCCCGCGCCGATCAGCAGCACGCTGGCCTGCTTGAGCGCCGTCTGGCCCGCCATGCCGACCTCGGGCATGATCAGGTGACGGCTATAGCGACGAATCTCGTCGTTGGAAAGAACTTGTGTGTCAAGCATAATCACTTGGGGAGAACCAAGAACCGAGAACCAAGAACCAAGGGGTTAAGCCGGACAGTTCTAGGTTCTTAGTTCTTGGTTCTACTTCCCTCCTGCAATCGCCGGAATAATGCTCACCTCATCGCCATCGCTGACGGGCGTGGACAGGCCGTCGAGATAGCGCACGTCGTCGTCGTTGCGGTAGACGTTGACAAACGAGCGCAGATTGCCGTCGTCGCCAAAGATCTGTTTGCCGAAATCGGCGTGCTGCGTGGTGAGCTGCTGAAGCACATCGCCGATCGTCGCGCCGTCCACATCGACCTCGCGCTGGTTGCCGGCGTACTGCCGCAGCGCCGTCGGAATAATCACCGTTACTGCCACCTATGCCTCCTCGATCACAAGCTCTTCCGGCAGCCATTGCTGGCCGTCGGCGGATAGCAGCGCGCTGGCAACATCGGCAGGCGTGCCATTGAGAACCGATACGATCACAAAAGAAAAGTCGGGACCGCCGCCCACACCGGCCGCACCAACGCGGTCGCGCTCCGAGGGCCACGCCCGATCGTCGGGGTGCGTGTGATAGCAGCCGACAACATCAAGCTCCTGGCGCGCGGCTGTGCGCTGGGCCTGTAAGTACGCGCGCGGCGGAATAAAGAAGCGATCCCGCAGCGAGTGCCGGGTATCGTCCTCGGTCAGCGCGACATCGCTGGTCCAGGTATTTTGCACCGGCAGCGCCTGAAGCGCCACGCGCCGATCCGCCTCAATCCGGCCAATCAGCAGGCCGCAGCACTCCTCGGGATAGCTCCCACGGCCCTGCTCATGGATCACATCCAGCGTCGATCGCGATACAACCAGCATAGCTGCTCCACTAAATCCCGTCGCCGTCGCGACACTCGCCGCCGGCCTCGTCCCAGAAACGATCGCTGAGATACTTGGCGGCGCTGTCGCACAGGATCGTCACGACCACGCCCGACTCAAGCTGACGCGCCACTTTGAGCGCCGCAGCAACATTCGCGCCCGCCGAGATCCCGACCAGCAGGCCCTCGACACGGCCCAGGCAGCGCGCCAGCGTGTAGGCTTCCTCGGTCGTCACCTCGACGATACCATCGGCAAAGGACGGATCGTAGATGCCGGGCACAAAGTTGGTCGTCGCCATGTGCTTCACGCCTTCGATCGCGTGCATGCCGCTGTCGGGCTGCATGCCCAGCAGCTGCACATGCGGCCCAAGCTCGCGCAGACGACGGCCAGCGCCCATGAACGTGCCGCTGGTGCCGAGACCGGCGACAAAATGCGTGATCCGCCCGCCGGTCTGCTCCCAGATCTCGGGGCCGGTCGTGTCGTAGTGCGCCTGGACGTTGGCGGGATTGTTATATTGGTCGGGGTAGAAGTAGCGCTCAGGCTCGGCGGCGACCAGCTCACGGATCGTGCTAATCGCGCGGTCCATGCCGTCTGCCGCGTCGGTCAGAATGATCTCAGCGCCGAGCGAGCGCAGAATACGCTTGCGCTCCGGGCTGGCGTTCTCGGGCATCGCGACCGTCACACCGTAGCCCAGCGCGGCGGCAACTGTGGCGTAGGCGATCCCGGTGTTGCCGCTGGTAGCGTCGGCGATGCGCATGCCCGGCTTGAGCGCGCCGGATCGCTCGCCATCGCGGATCATCCACAGCGCCGCGCGATCTTTGACCGAGCCGCCGGGATTGTACCACTCAGCCTTGGCGTAAACCTCGACGTCCGGCGACAGATCCTCGGCGATGTTACGCAGCCGGATCAACGGCGTGTTGCCAACCAGATCCAGCAGTGTGGCCGAACGTCCAGCCGCCGGACTAGGCTGCTCCTTGATCGATAAACTCACGCTCATCCTCTTCTCATGGCTTACTAAATATAAGTTCTACGACCAACAATGTCAAGAAACGCGGACACGCAGATACGATCGCCTGCCGACGGATCTCACACCGCCAGATTGCCCAACGCCGCCTGCGCCCAACGGCCGATTACACAGCCATTCGGGCATGATACAGTCGCGCATACAGATAGTTTACCCGCAAACCAACACCAAAACTGTTTATGGAGAACAAGAACAGGGCAGATGCGGTTCTTGGTTCTCAGTTCTAGGTTCTACGGAGGGAGATCGATATGGAAATTGCGATTCTGCTCTACGATGGCGTAACATCCCTGGACGCGATCGGCCCGCACGAGGTTTTTCGCCTGATTCCCGGCGCGACCGTACGCTTTGTGGCGACTGAGCGCGGACCCAAGCGCACCGACGGCGGATTCTTGAGCCTGGTCGCCGAGCATACGCTGGCTGAGGTTCCCACGCCGGATATTCTGGTCGTGCCGGGCGCGACAAATCCCTCGGCCTTGCTCAACGATCCGCAGGCGCTGGACTGGATTCGCTCGGCGCATGAGCACACGACCTGGACCAGCTCAGTCTGCACGGGCGCGCTGGGTCTCGGGGCTGCCGGCGTGCTGCAAGGCAAGGCCGCGACGACGCACTGGCTGGCGCTGGAAAGCCTGAGCAACTTCGGCGCGACGCCAACCCATGAGCGCGTGGTGCGCGATGGCAAGATCGTGACGGGAGCCGGAGTTTCGGCCGGCATCGATATGGCCCTGACGCTGACCGGCTGGGCGTTCGGCAAAGAGCTTGCGCAGCAGATCCAGCTGATGATCGAGTACGATCCACAGCCGCCCTTCGACGCCGGCTCGCCTACCACCGCGCCCAAGAAGATCGTCCAGCAGGTGATTGACTTCTACAGCAACTGATCATTGGAATGAGCGCACAAACTTTGTTGTGCGCTCGTGTACGATCACGCTCTGTGGTAGAGCTTAGTCTTTGGCTTACATCGCTTCAGAGAGAGCATACGATGACGGAAGCGGATGACCCAATCTGGCACGGCTTGCACTTGACGACGCTGGACTCCAGCGTCGATGTGGCACAGCAGATCCTTGGTCTTTCACCAGAGATCCAACATCTGGACTGTGAAGACTGTAACCTTGATTCGCTCACGCCGCTCTTCCGGTTTCGCAATCTCCGTGTGCTGAATATCTCCAGTACACGGATCACTTCGTTGGAGGGTATTGGGCGCTTTGCCCAGCTTGAGCTGCTGTACGCCGATTTCTGTTCCATTGCGCAGCTTGCCCCTT
>DASWTQ010000517.1:0-25362 GCA_036402055.1 Herpetosiphonaceae bacterium | reverse complement strand
TTGATGCCTACAGCTAATACAAGGTACTTAAGAATAATCCAACATGTAGAAGGGCACGATCGTTACCGCGTCGAGGTGACACAAGAAAGTGGTGGATTACGCCAAACGGCTATCTCGCGATTTTCATTCGCAATCAGCGATCTTGATCGTACAGACCTACGCTGGTATCTGGAAGATTATTTGCAACATCCCTATGAGCCAGCTCCATTTATAGCCGCACGGGTCGAGCAGAGACTGCGCGAGATCGGCGAGGAGTTGTTTCATAAGATCTTTGAGTCGAATCGAGATGCCACACGGCTTTGGTTGCGCTTGTACGAGGATTTGGTTGAAACTCGCGTTGAGATTGTGAGCGAAGGGCGCAGTAGTAGCTTGATTCCATGGGAATTGTTGCGTGATCCCCAAACAAACACACCACTAGCACTTCGGGCGCGGTCCTTCGTTCGCACGCTTGCTAATTCGATTGAGCCTCCGAGGCTCCCACGTACATCCGGCCCGATCCGTATTTTGCTTGTGATCTGCCGGCCTGATGGTCCCCATGACGTACCATTCCGCTCAGTTGCCAGTCGCTTAATCAAGGGATTGAACCAGGATGCACGCGCAGCATTCGATCTTCATGTACTACGTCCGCCCACATTTCAACAGCTTGCCAGAGTGCTGCGGGACGCTAAGGAGCAAGATGAGCCATACCATGTGGTGCATTTCGACGGGTATGGCGTTTATGATGAATACCAGGAAGCCATCTCTATAAACAACCCGCACGTTTTCGTAGATCGTCGGCCCGGCAAGTATGGGTACCTGGCGTTCGAGAACCATACGCGACCCAACAATTTTGAGCCAGTGGACGGACGAGCAATCGGAAGGCTGCTGGTAGAAACAGGCGTGCCAGTGTTAGTGCTGATCGCGTGCCGCTCTGCTCATGCCGACAACACTGCCGAGCCCCAACTGGACATGAAAGCTGCTATCACCACACCCCCAATTGCCGATCTTCCTAATTCCCACGAGCAAGTACAGGCTTTCGGTTCCTTGGCGCAGGAAGTAATGGATGCAGGCGCTTTGGGGGTTGTGGCAATGCATTACAACGTGTATGTGGTGACAGCAGCACAATTCGTGGCCGAACTGTACACCATGCTCACACAGGGTGTGACGTTAGGTGAAGCCGTGACGCGAGGTCGTAAAAATCTGGCCGATCAGCCGCTGCGCGAGGTGGTTTCTGCTCCAATACCATTTGCGGATTGGTGGGTTCCGATCATTTATGAGGACGCACCGGTAGCCTTGTTTCCCAAGCCAGAGCGCAGCCAAAAGCTGGAGATCACACTCAACCCCGCCGCTGCAACACCCACAGCAAAGTCAGTTGTTTCTAACGTGCCACCAGAGCCAGACTCGGGCTTCTGGGGACGTGATGAAACACTACTGGCACTAGATCGCGCTTTCGACATGCAGAGTGTGGTGCTACTCCATGCTTATGCTGGCAGTGGTAAAACCACAACTGCTGCCGAGTTTGCGCGCTGGTATGCTCTAACCGGTGGTATCGACGGACCTGTGCTGTGGACCTCCTTCGAGCACTACACCCCGCTACAGCGCGTACTGGATACACTGGGCCGCGTGTTTGAACCGCTGCTGGAGCAGAGCAACATCCACTGGTTCACGTTGACTGACGATCAGAGGAGGGAGGTTGCACTGCAAGTACTAGGCGCAATTCCCGTACTATGGATCTGGGACAATGTAACACCAATCGCCGGATTTCCGTCTGGTACCACATCGGCGTGGAGCCAAGGTGAGCAACGCGAATTAGCTGATTTTCTGAGAGGAGCACGTCAAACTCAGGCAAAATTCCTCCTGACCTCTCGACGAGCGGAACGTGGCTGGCTTGGAGATCTTCCAACCCGGATCCAGGTACCACCGATGCCGATGCAAGAGCGTAAGCAACTAGCACGGGCGCTGGCTGAGAAGCACGGCTGGAAGCCCGAAGAAGTTGGAGGACTTTATCCACTACTGGTGTATACCCAGGGCAACCCATTGACAATCACAGTATTAGTAGGGCAAGCAGTGCGCGATGGCCTGCGCACAAGCAAACAAATAGATGACTTTCTGAGCAAACTACAAGCAGGCGAGACCACTTTCGAGGACGAAACAATTGAAGGCCGCACGAAATCACTCGGCGCGTCATTGAGCTATGGTTTCGAACGTGCCTTTAGCGATAACGAGCGCAAAATCCTGGCGTTACTTCATTTCTTTCAAGGTTTTGTGGATGTGGATGCGCTGCGTGTGATGGGTGATAATGAGGCACCGTGGTGCTTACCTGAAGTTCACAACTTGACACGCAAAATAGGTATAGAGTTGCTTGATCGCGCTGCCGAGATTGGGCTCCTCACTGCATATGGTGGAGGCTACTACGCGATCCACCCGGCGCTGCCTTGGTACTTCAAAAACCTATTCGAGCAGTATTATGAACACCCCGGTAACATCCGGACAGAGGGACAATTTCCTGCGCGCGCCTTCGTAGAAGCAATGGGCAAGTTGGGCGACTATTACCATAATCAATACGACGAAGGCAATCGTAATGTGATTAATGTGTTGGAAGCTGAAGAAGCTAATCTACTCCATGCACGGCAATTGGCACGGAGTAATGGCTGGTGGAGTGCTCTCACCAGCACAATGCAAGGGTTACGCATACTCTACGAGCACACTGGTCGCCGCGTTGAATGGCGGCGGCTGGTGGAGGAGATTGTACCGGACTTCGTCGATTTGAGCACGCAGGGCCCGTTGCCTGGACGAGAAGCGGAATGGAGTCTTATAACGGCTTACCGCGTACGTTTAGCTCAGGAGGCACGCCAATGGCGAGAGGCCGAACAGTTGCAACGAGCATGTGTCGAATGGGATCGACAACGGGTTGCGTCCATTCTAACTGTGCACCCGGACAGGTTAGATAAAACACAGCGTAACGCTATTCGTACACTGGCAGTATCGGTGAGCGGACTGGGAAATATTCTGCGCGAAGAAGACAAACATGAATGTATAACTGTCTACGAAGAAGCGATTCGTTTGTATGAACTTATCGGCGATGAGCATACTGAGGCTATCACTGCCTTCAATCTTGGAATGGCGTACACTGATGTTACATCCATCCGCGATCTTGCTCTGGCTGAGCACTGGTATCAGTTGAGTCTGAAACTCCGAGACGAGCGTGATGGGCTGGGACGTAGCAGATGCCTAGTCCAATTGGGATTGTTGGCCTACGAACGATTCCGGGATGCGAGAGCAACTCAGCAGGAGAACAACCAGTTGCTTGGGCATCTCAGTATCGCGCTTCAATTCTACTTTAGAGCACTTGAGTTATTGCCGTCCAACGCTGTCAACGATCTCGCGGGAACGCATCATCAACTCGGCAACATCTACCGTGTGGCTGGAGATCTTGACCGCGCCCTTCCCCATTACCGAGAAGCGATTCGTTATGCTGAATTGGCGGACAACTTTTATGCTAGCGGCCAAACACGCTATAACGTAGCCATAGCTCTCGCTGAGGCTGGTCGCTCCGAGGATGCCCTACTGTACGCGCAGGCCGCACTACGCAACTTTGATTCATATGGTCAAGGCGCAGCGCATATAGTACAGCTAACACAACGATTGATCGCATCAATTCAGGAGGATATGCAGTCAAAAACATAGTACTTGAACACAAACATGTAATCCTATAATCCGGTTTAATGCTAATTCCGAATAACAGCACAAATGGGCTAGCAATTATCGAACTGTAATAACAATACCTTTGGTTGATGAAAAATATGAGCTTGCTTCCATTTTTATACCTCTATGAATATTAACTGATCTAGTCTTGATCCGTACCCAAATTCTTATACACTAGATATTATCAAGATTCGTGTACACTATGAATCCTACGATTAAGATTCATAGAACAGGATCAGGGATGCTACGTTACGAGCAGATTGCCCAGAACGAGATAAAGCTCTTGGCCTTGACGGGCCTGACGCGCCGTGAATTCGAGGATCTCGTTCCTGTGTTTCAGGCCAGTTTCGAGACGGTGCTCCAGGCGGAGACGCTGGACGGGCTCACGCGTATTGGCCGTGCCTACACGACCTATCGCAATAGCCCACTGCCCACCACCGAAGACAAGCTGCTCTTTATCCTGGTCTATCTCAAACAAGCGCCGACTCAAACGCTGCACGGCCAGCTCTTTGGCCTGTCGCAATCGAATGCCAATAAATGGATTCATCTGCTCCACCGTGTGCTCAATCACGCCTTGGCAACGCAGGACTGCCTGCCCACACGGACCGCAGTCATCCTGTCTACTGACGATCGTGCTGTGCCTGACAACCCACCTTTTTTTGCATGATGGCACGGAACGTCCGATCAATCGTCCAGCCGACGCCGATGAGCAACGGTTCCACTACAGCGGCAAGAAAAAACAGCATACGCTCAAAAATCTGTTGCTCGTTGCCCACGAGCCGCATTCACTTTCTCAGCACGACCTATGAAGGATCGTGGCACGATAAAACGATGGCTGACCAGGAATCCTATCGCCTTCCAGCCAACACGATCTTGTATCAAGACCTGGGCTTTCAAGGCTTTGCCGTCGCCGGGATTACGATCGCACAACCGACGAAAAAGCCACGCGGTGGCACCCTGACGCTAGATGAGAAAGCGGAGAACCGGCGGCTGGCTAGCATCCGCATACGGATTGAGCATGTGATGAGCAGCGTGAAACGTTGTCGGATCGTCAAAGACAAACTCCGCCTCTGGCGGGAACATGTCCGCGATCAGGTGATGGAAACCTGTTGTGGTTTGCACAACTTTCGGATTCAATATCGTCCCTGGTCCTATTCCGTCTCGCACCAATCGTGATAATCTCTACTATATACTGATGAAGGTATGCATGCTCACATTGTCAAACCTTTTCGGATTTGTATTCACAATTTGTTCATCTTTGTATCTTGGAAGATAAGAAAATGAATCCACAACTTGCTCAGATTTAGTATGTTATGCCATGTAAAGCATGATTTAGGTGTATTTACAGCACTAATCTCAATAGGGAGAAAAGTGGTTTGAGCATTGTTCATAGTGAGGTGTTTATTTAATGTAATCGCAACACAAACAACTATTTACACCTTCGATTTACTGCATTAGAAAGCATCAGTAAATCATTAGATGGTTTTCTGCAAATCGTCAGATGAATTTCCGCCAATTCGGAGAAGTGCGGATTTTCAAAAATTGCTTTGGTGCAATTCAGAAACTAGTTTGGCAGTTTGCAGAAACTAGTTTGCCACACCAAGAAATCCGACCAATGACGAAGGCTCAGGGATTACCTGAGCCTTTTTCATATGCTTAACAAGTACCTGTGTAGGGGTATCCTTTGTATTGAAGTGGCGGTCCGCCAGAAGGACTGGTACGCAGTAGCTGTTGAACGTCGTCGCGTAGACTCATTGAGTACGCATTCCTTTGGAGGTTGAGATGGGGGCTGCACTTACTGCGGTTATCGACCATACCCTCACTGCAGCAGAGATTCATCAATTGATCGATCACTTCCTCGCAGGCGGTGACGGACCGATCCATACAGCGATCCAGCTGTTGCATTCTGTCATCCAACCACATCGAAACCTCCTCGAAGCGGATGGCACCTGGCGGCGCGAAGACATCCCGCTTGCGGAGAAACCCTGGCACTTGGATAGTGATGAGTCACTACCACTTGACCTGGAAGCCATCTGGACCGAGGAGTGGTGGGCACCAAAACTGGAGGGCCCCATGCAGATTGGGATTCTTATCTGGCGTCATACCTGTGAAGTCAATTTTTGGAACCTGCGTTGGGATGGCTTTCTGACGCTCCAAACCGTGCAGGATACGATCCGCCTGGTGTGCTATGAACTCATGCAGGCGTGTCATGGCTCACGCGTGCTGTACCTGCCAGACAGTAACTATGACATTGCAGCGGCGGCTTCGATGCCGGCCGATCGGGATGGGACGCGCATCGAAGAGATCGAAGCGTGGCTGCAGGAGTTTCATGGTCCACCCCAGAATTCACTTGGCGAGATTGCCCAATCCCCGCTGCTCGAAGGGCGTGCGGGAGCCTATTTCATCGATACCTTCTCGGGAGTGCGCCTTTGCCCGGCATGATACGGAAGGGGAGGCACGCCTCCCCGCTACTCACCCTATCTTAGGCGACGTGTGGGCGTGATCCAGCTTCGCTATGCCCGCGCACCGCGTGGGCAACGGGCGATCACCCCACCATAAGCCAACTCAGCGGGACTTCCCTGCGTCCAGATACACCTTCCGTCAATGATACAAATGCCTATCCCAAGCTACGTGACAAGAGCGCTCTAGCGTATAAATCCTTTTCGCACAGCTGCTTCAATCTATGGAGGACGAACCTGAGCAAATTGCAATATCATAAGGAATTCATGCACATGATGTCTGACGTCATATGCAGCACGTACAAGATTTAGGTGTATTTACAGCGATCGGCAAGCTCCTAGAAAAATAGACCGTATTACCTATCATTTGTATCATGAATACCTTGTAGCATCTTGACACAAACAATACTTTACAATATCGTTTCAGGCCATTGGGAAGCCTTATCGAATCACCAAACTACTTTCTGAAGTATGACAAACTATTTATTGCACATTCGCGAAGACTCACGGTGTTTTATCCGTGAGTCTTTTTGTTTCCAAATGCATATTCCGCAATCAGATCGCTTACATCTCTAGCGACACATCACGTTCTGCTGGTCGCACCGCATCGGCTGCACGCTGATCGAGATAGGCTTTATCTTCCACTCGCAGCAACGATGGGTTAAAGAGTTGTGCAACACAAAAGAGCACCAGGATTGAGCCGAGCACAACCAGCATCGTCCCGACATTAACAAACCCCGCCAATCCGGCAAAGGCCGTGCCGAGCGGAAAAGTAAACTGGGCGATCACCCGCCGTACCGCAAAGACGCGGCCTTGCAGCTCGCGAGGTGTTTGTGTCTGCCAGATCGACTGGGAATGCGCGTTCATAAACGGCAGCATCGCGATATTCACGGCGAGCAGGGCTGCTGTAACGTACAGAAACGGCGAAAATCCGATCGCGATCATTGCCGCGCCCGAAAGAATCATCGGCAGCAGCACCCCATAGATCCGGCGACGCTTGAAGCCACCCCACAGGCTCATCACAATACCGCCGATCAGGCCGCCCAGGCCAGTCACCGAGCCCAATAGCGCGATCGCTGTCTCGTAGGTGTAGCCGCGCGCGGTCCAATCCGCCGCCAGATTGAACTTAACGATCAGCGGCTCAAGCACGCCCAGCGGCGCGCCGACGAAATTTGCCACGGTGAACGTACCAAGCAGCCACAGCATCGGCCGGCGCTGCCAGATGTAGCGCGCGCCTTCCTTGATGTCGTCCCATATGCTGGGCCTGGATTGGCCTTCCGCCACCATGAGATCGGCCCGCTTCGGCGACGGAATCGTCAGAAACAGGAGCGTGCTCGACGCGATCAGAAACGTCAGCACATCCACACCAATCGCCAGCACCGTACCGTCCTGCAACCAGAGCAGCGCTTCTCGAAACGGGAGCTGGCTCGTGCCCTGCCGTGCCAGTGCTGGCAGGCCAATAATCATCGCGGCGAGTGGCGGCGAGAAAATCCCCGACAGCGAGAACATTGTCTGCATCATGCCGTTGGCGCGCGGGAGCTTCGCCTCGGGCACCAGCATAGCGTACGAGGTATCAAAGGCCGAGTCGTGAAAGGTGTTGGCAATCGCCGCCAGGGCCATCACGATCAACAGGCTCCACAGCTGGAGGGACTGCGCCAGAATCAGCAGGATCAGCAGCACGCTGAGCAGGCCACTGGCCACATCCGCGAGAATGATCGTCAGCTTGCGGTCGTGACGGTCGGCCCACGCGCCGGCGATCGGCGCAAAGATCATGGTGGGAACACCAAAAGCCAGAGTCATAGCCGAGAGCGCGATCGCCAGCTCAGGCTTCTGCTCCGGGCGCGGGTACAAGACCTGGACCACCCAGATATTGATCGCGAAAAAAGTCAGCGCGCTGCCGATCACCGACAATGATTGAGTCCACCAGATGATCAGAAATGTCCGCCAGCCGTTCGGTGGTGTTTCGTAAGACACAGGCATATCCTCGGGCCGTGACTAGGTGTCGAACACGGCCACATCAATCAATTCAAACGTTTCATCGGCCACGATCACATCGATGTGCGCGGCTTTGGCCAGACTTTGGAAGCTGATCAGCACCGCAGGCACACCGGCAACCTCGATCTCACGCTCCGGGAGCGTCCGCATCTGCGGGTGACTCTCCCAGAATGCGCGGACCTCGGGTGAGGATTGCACAAACATGCGCAGGCTGGAGCTGCCTCCGCATCCGCAGACCTCACAGCGGAGATGCATCGCGCGACGTGTCGGGTAAGGAGACGGCTGCTCGACGGTGGGTAAGCCCAGGCGGATCGGGATCAGGCGCCGGCAGGACTGGCATACAATCCCGCCCTGGGTAAGCGCCTCGCTATAGGATGTATAGCCATCGGCCATACCGCGCAGCAGCGCCGTTCGAATCTGCTTGGCTCCCCCGAACGTATCCGCCGCATCGGACTGCCAGATCGAGGGCGCGTCGGGCCGGCAGCACTCTGGACAGCGCACATCCAGGCGGCCAAGCTCCTGATCGTAGCTGCCCATCAGCTTACGCACGCCGCAGATCGGGCACCAGATGCGTGTCTCGCGGTATGGAGCGGCCTCAACCATGCCGAAGGGCTCGGCCTCCGCTCGTAGATGTGTGCTGAGAATACGGCGGAACGCGAGTTTGCCGCGATGCAAGCGTACGGCGACGGCATTTTCCGACACGCCTAGCTGCTGAGCGATCGCGGCATGCGACGATTCCTGGATGTATTTCTGCACCAGCAGCGTGCGCGTCTCCTCAGGCAGCAGCTCCAGCGCCTGATCGAGCAGAGTAGACAGCTCCGCGCGCTCTAGCTCAACCTCAAGATCAAACGGATCGACGACCTGCGCGTCCCAATCCATGGTGAGCGGATCGTCGGCGCGCGGCTGCATAAGATGCGCGCCCTCGCGCTGCCGGCTGCGCAGCCACTGGCGGCACACATTACGCGCGATCGCCGAAAGCCAGACCTGCGCCTGCGCTGGATCGACGAGACGATCGCGCAGACGCCACGCCACGAGCAAGGTTTCCTGAGCCAGATCCTCGGCGGCGTGACGATCGCCGGTGAGATACGCGCACAAGCGAACCAGCCGTCCGTGCTCGGCGGCGCTCATTTCATGCAAAACCGTTGCGGGATTGGAACTTTGCGTATACACAGACCAGACCTTTATCTTTCTATCCTGGAAGATTTGTATACAGATGTCCGCAGACCCACCGAATCTTACACACTTTTGGAAGATCTTAGGAACAATCAGGGTGAATGCTCGGACGATCATGGTACAGCGTGACGGGTATATTCCTCCGCGCGCGATAGGAGAGTCCGTGCTGGCTCCGCATTGCGTACGAGCCAGGCCCGTGAAGGCGCTCAAGGGCGATACCTGTGCTACTGAACGATCTTGCCATTCTCTATCGCGTGGCGTAGCCTGGGTATGATGTTCTGTAGTACTGACTTCCGCAGCCGAATCGATCCAGGTATTGCTACGATCAGGGCAAGGATGAGCGGGATTGAGTTTGCTAAGAAACTCCGAACGATCTCGCGACTCACCATATTTTCCACGCCTGCGGAGGAGAAGAACACCTCGGTAATGAAGCTCGGAAAAGTTCCCCAAATTGGAGAAAGATAATATGAGATAACCTCAAAGAGGCTCGCCCATGAGCCGAACACAGCCAGAAAAACGAACAACGAGTAGCGTCTGTTAATAAATGCTTTTAAAGCTACGCTTGGATACAGAATTACCAGCTCAAAGAATGTGAGCACAAGATACGGAACAATGACAGGCAAGAGAAATATATCAGCTGGATAAGGCAATAACATAATGATAAGAGCTAGTAATATTGCTGCAAGGACGCCAGTATCAATCGGAAGACCCGATACTTGAATTGTAGCGCCAGTAGTAGCAGTATCGAAACGTACATTTCGACTGGAACGAATATATTTCAGTATCCATAGCGCGATGAGGATCAATGTAGCAAGGAACAACCCGCTAAAAAACAACATAGTACCGGTAACGCCTGGAGCCGGTTCGTCAAGTAACGAAGAATCAGGCTCGAATCCTGGGGGATTAACAATAATCGGCAACGATGTAGGAGTCGGTGTGGGCAATAGCGGAGCTACTGTAGGCGTTACCACTTGAGTTTCGAGCAAATCTTGAAGCTGGGTTTCTATCCGATCAAGCTTGGAATTGACCGCAGCAACATCGATTGGAGTAGCTATCTCAGCCTGGGACGGCACGTTCACTGAAAAATAGAAGAACAAAAAGATAAAAATCACCATGCAGATAAGAATCAGTACATTGAACAGTGTATCCAGTTGAGTGATAGACGTGCTCGGGGTTTGACCGCTGGAAGTCTCCTTATTAATTTTATAACGTGTAAATAGCTTCCCGATAATTGATAGAGAGCCCAGAAATGTTAAACTCTGCGTCAACAGTGGACTTCCAAACAATTCCCACAGGACGTTGCTGATCATCTCCTGTCCAATATTGCCTGCTAATGATGAAGCTGATGATTGGCTCGCTGCGGCTAATAGACGCTGAATCTCTTCAAGCTCAGGGTTAAGCGCATTCTGAATATCTTGTAGCGAGGGTGGATATACCGCCGTCGGCGTTACGGTCGCCGTCGCAGAGACGATTGGCGTCGGCGTGATCGCCTGGGATGCGTGAGAATGAACTGCCTCTTCAGGTTGCGCTGCCGCATTCCAAAGCATATATGCGCTTGCATGAGGAACACCGAGCGGCATTGCCATCCAAATAACGAATACGCAGCCTAGCAGAGTAACAAAGGCGATTTTCGTCGCATGCAGTCTGATCATAGCGACTTCCTTTTGTCTTTGCTGAGTATGGGGGCGGCAGGTGTTAGTGTAGCGTACTACAGGGCAATCAAGGTGCGCAACTTTATGCTGGTAGCGGCAGTGCCGCCATTCAACAGCATCTCGCGGTAGATAAGATACCAGGGAGGTTGGCTGAGCGCAGCTGACTCAAAGCGTGCTGGCTTCGTCAATTCCTGCTTTCTGGGCCAGATAGGCCAGGCGAGACAGGCGGCGCTCGCTGCTGAGACGATGCACCATGGCAAAAAAGGCTTGCAGCCCCACAAATCGCTCCTCGCCTTCCAGCTGCACAAGCTCAGCACCATGCCGTTCGCGGGCGTGCTGCCAGCGGCACGCGACCTGGGCGGCATTCTCCGTCACATCCTCGCAGCGCAGCACTCGAAACCCGACCGCTTCCAGCTGTCGCTCGTTTTCACCGCGCGGCACAAACACGAAATGCCCGATCGAGCTTCGCACTGCGATCTCGTCCTTCGTGATCGCGCCGGTTACGACGACCGGATCAGTGAACAACACCCGTCCACCTGGCTTCAGGACTCGGTGCCATTCCTGAAGCACGCGCCGCCGATCGGCCAGGTGATTGATCGCGTCGATGCAGAGGATCGCATCAAAGGTTGCGCTGGTCCATAGGAGAGACGCATTCGCATCGGCAACCTGGAATCGCAGCGACTGGCTCAGCCCGGCTGCGTGCGCCGTCTGGGTGGCCGTCGCGATCGCCTGCGGAGTCTCGTCGATCCCGGTGACGCGGCAGCCAGAGGCGCGAGCTATGAACAGCGCCGGGCCGCCAGAGCCGCATCCAACATCGAGGAGCTGAGCAGTGGCCGTTAGATCGAGCCAGGCCAGAAAGCGCCGCAGCTCATCGGCGGTGATCCAGCTATTCTGACCAATATCTTCGCCAAACGTCTCGCGGCGCACCGTGGCGAGAACGCGCTCGGCGAAGCTGCCATAGGTGCTGCCATACAGATCTACCTGCTGTCCCATGCGAGGCACCTCATGCATATCATGTTGGAGCAGAGCATCTATCATCTTATACCCGTGCCGTGGCGAGAACAAGCACCCGTACAGTACATTCATGCGGGAAGTGTTTCCTACATGCTTGCAGATGATTACAATCTCCTAACCAATTGAACAACCAGCCGTACAAATATTCGCAAATCAGTTGACATACAGTCACTTTTGATCTATTTTATACAAATCTTTGCAGTTACATACATAGTATTTGCCACACATTCTTGTTGCCGCTCATCTCTTTACTCTGCCCGCGCCGGGCTATCCCAACACTTTGAGCTTATTATGTAATATGGTGACAGGTCCAACCTGTGTCATAGATCAAGCTGCCCCCCATGATCGGAACAACCGTTAGCCAGCCACAGCCGTGGACGACGTTGGTGGAACTTGCGCGCTGGCGAGCAGCGCAGCAGCCGGATCAGCTAGCTTATACCTTTCTCACAGATGACCAGTCGACAACTGATTATCTCTCCTACGCGGCCCTGGATCGCCAGGCTCGCGCGATCGCCGCTCGGCTACAGCAGCTAGACATGCCTGGACAGCGGGCGGTGCTGCTGTATCCGCCTGGTCTAGCCTACATCGCGGCGTTCTTTGGCTGTTTGTACGCCGGCGTCACCGCGATTCCAGCGTACCCGCCGACCTCGGCGCGGCTGGATCGCAGCCTGCCCCAGCGCCTGCTCGCCATCGTGCGCGATGCTCAGCCGCGCATTGCGCTCACCACGTCGGCTACGGTTGAGCTTGGCCAGGCGCTCGCTGCTCAGGCCGTCGATCTCCAGAGCTTGAGCTGGCTGGCGACCGATACAAGTCTCCCCGAAGTTGCCGAGCAGTGGCAATCTCCGGCGATCGACGCGCACACCCTGGCGTTTCTGCAATACACCTCGGGCTCGACCTCGACACCCAAAGGCGTGATGCTCAGCCATGCTAACCTGCTGCACAATCTTGAGCTGATCCGCCATGCGTTCGGCCATACGCCGGAGAGCCAGGGCGTGATCTGGCTGCCGCCCTACCACGATATGGGCCTGATCGGCGGGATTTTACAGCCGCTCTACGCCGGCTTTCCCGTCACGCTGATGTCGCCGCTTGCGTTTTTGCAGCAGCCTGTGCGCTGGCTCCAGGCGATCTCGCAGTTTCGGGGCACCACCAGCGGTGGCCCCAACTTCGCCTATGATCTGTGTGTGCGCAAGATCACGTCCGAGCAGCGCCGGAGTCTGGATCTGAGCAGCTGGACGGTAGCCTTCAACGGCGCGGAGCCGGTACGCGCGGAGACGATTGATCGCTTTGCGACGACCTTCGCGGAGTGTGGCTTTCGGCGCGAGGCGTTTTATCCCTGCTACGGCCTGGCCGAGGCCACGCTGATCGTTGCGGGCGGACGGATCGCCGCTCCACCGACGATCGCCGACTTCGCCAGCGCGGCGCTGGAGCAGCATCAGGTGGTAGCCGCAGCGAACGAGCCGTCGCGAAGGTTGGTCAGCTCCGGCGCGGCGCTGCTCGATCAGCAGATCGCGATCGTCGATCCCGAGACGCTGCAAGCCTGCGCTGCGGATCGAGTCGGCGAGATCTGGGTAGCGGGGCCGAGCGTGGCGCAGGGCTACTGGGGCCAGCCTGAAGCAACCCGGCACACGTTTGCGGCGACGATCGAGGGGCGAACAGGCAGGTTTTTGCGTACCGGCGATCTCGGGCTGCTCCACGCAGGCGAGCTGTTTGTCGCCGGGCGACTGAAAGATCTGCTGATTATTCGCGGCCGCAATCATTATCCGCAGGACATCGAGGCGACGGTGGAGCGCAGCCATTCGGCGCTGCGTCCCGGCGCGATTGCAGCCTTCACCGTCGAGCAGGACGACGAGGAGCGGCTGGTCGTCGTGTGCGAGGTCGAGCGTCAGAGCCGACGCGTAGCGATCGAGGATGTGGCGGCGGCGATCCGGCAGGCGATTGCCGAGCACCACGAGTTGCAGATCGACACCGTGGTGCTGCTCAGGCCGGGCGGCGTGCCCAAAACCACCAGCGGCAAGATCCAGCGCAGCGCGACGCGCCAGGCGTTTCTTTCCGAGACGCTCGATGCCCTGGGCAGCAGCACGCTGAAAACGACGACCGAGGCAGCTACCGACGAGCCGGCAGCCGGCGCGCTGCTGGATCAACCGCCCGAGCAGCGCCAGCCCTGGCTCGAACACTATCTACGTGGCCTGGTCGCGAACGCGCTGCGGATCGCGCCTGCCGCCGTGGAGCCGGAGCAGCCGCTGAGCAGCCTGGGCCTGGACTCGCTGATGGCGGTTGAGCTGCAACACACGATCGAGACCGAGCTGCGCGCTATCATTCCGATGGCCCGGCTGCTTGAAGGCGTGACGATCGCTCAGCTGGCGGCAGACATCCTGACGCAGGTGGAGTCGGGCGGCTCCCCACCCATCAGCGCCGCCGAGCCGCTCGGCGATCATCCGCTCTCGGCCGGTCAGCGCGCGATCTGGTTTTTATACCAGCTTGCGCCGGAAAGCACCGCCTACAACATCGTGCGGGCGGCTCGGCTGGCCGGCGACATCGATCTGCCGGCGCTGGAGCGAGCTTTTCAACGGCTGATCGAGCGGCACTCCACGCTGCGCACCACGCTTATCGAGCGGGCAGACCAGCCGGTGCAGCAGGTTCATGCCGAGGCGCGGCTTGCGTTCCAGGTTGAGGATGCGACCGGCTGGAGCGACACACAGCTTGAAGGGCGTCTGAGCGCTGAGACGCAGCGACCGTTCGATCTCGATCATGGCCCGCTGCTGCGGATCAACGTATTCGCACGACCAGGCGATTACGTGCTGCTGCTGGCGATCCATCACAGTGTCGCCGATCTCTGGTCGCTGGATGTGCTGACTCATGAGGCCGGCCTGCTCTACACTGCCGAGCGCGCCGGACGTGATGCGCCGCTCCCGCCTCTGCCTGTCAGCTACGCCGATTACGCTCGCTGGCAGGCGGATCTGCTGGCAAGTGTTGAGGGCGAGCGACTGGCGGCCTACTGGCGCGAGCAGCTGATTCCCGCCGGCAATCCGGCGCAGACAACGCTGGATCTGCCGACTGATCGGCCGCGACCACCGCTGCAAACCTATCGCGGCGCGACGCTGGCTTTCGCGCTCGATGCCGAACTGACCCGCCAGCTCAAAGCGCTGGCTCTCCACGCCCATACGACGCTCTACACCACGCTTCAGGCCGCGTTTCATACGCTGCTCTACCGCTACACCGGCCAGCGCGACATCCTGGTAGGCTCTCCGACAGCAGGCCGCACGCGCGCCGAGTGGGCAAGCCTGATCGGCTACTTCGTCAACCTCCTGCCGCTGCGAGCGACCTTCGCGCCGGGTCTCGCGTTCGACGCGCTGCTGGCGCAGATGCGTGAGACCGTGCTGGGCGCGTTCGCGCATGGGGATTATCCGCTGTCGCTGATCGTCGAGGCGGCACAGCCGGAGCGCGATCCCAGCCGCCAGCCGCTCTTTCAGGTTGTTTTTGCGCTGCAAGCGGCGCAGGCTCAGCCGGAGCGCAGTCTGGCCGCGTTTGCCTTTGGCCGGCCGGGAGCGCAGATTCAGCTCGGCGATCTCCGGCTCGAATCGATCGCGCTGGAGCAGCAGATCGCGCAGTTCGATCTGTCGGTGATGCTGGCCGAGAGCGACGGCGGCCTGGTCGGCAGCTGGGAGTACAACCTCGATCTGTTCGACGCCGCGACGATCGAGCGGATGGCGCGGCACTTTCAGACGCTGCTGGCCAGCATTGTTGCCCGGCCGAGCGCGGCGATCGATCGCCTGCCGCTGCTGACGAGCGCTGAAGCACAGCAGATCGTGATCGACTGGAACCGCTCGGCGGCTGAGTATCCACCCGAGGCCACGATCCACGGGTTGATCGAGGCGCACTCCGAACGCACGCCTGAAGCCGTCGCGGTCGTATTTGAGCAACAAATGCTGAGCTACGCCGAACTGAACGCCCGCGCCAACCAGCTGGCGCACTACTTGCGCACGCAGGGCATTGGTCCCGAATCGCTCGTCGCGCTGTGTGTCGAACGTTCGCCGGAGATGATCGTTGGGATTATCGGTATTCTCAAGGCAGGCGCAGCCTACGTGCCGCTCGATCCGACGTATCCCGCCGAGCGCTTGCAGTACATGCTCAGCCACAGCCGCGCGGCCATGATTCTGACCCAGGAGCATCTGGTCGCGCAGTTGCCCGAACATGCGGCGCAGGTCTTCCGCCTGGATGCCGACTGGCACACGCTTGCCGAGCAGCCGGCGACGAATCCAGCCTGCGCGGTACTGCCGGAAGAGCTGGCATACGTGATCTTTACCTCAGGCTCGACGGGACGGCCCAAAGGCGTGGCCTGCGCCCATCGCGGCGTGCTTAATCTGCTGGCAGACTTTGAGCGACGGCAGCCGCTCACCACCGGCGATCGCGGGAGTCTGTGGGGCAGCATCAGCTTCGATGTTTCGGTCTACGAGCTGTTCTCAGCGCTGACCAGCGGCGCGACGTTAGTGATCGCGTCCGAAGACGTGCGCCCAAGCAGCACGGCCTTTCTGTCGTGGCTTCAGCACCAGACGATCACCAGCGCCTATGTTCCGGCATTTATGCTGAACGATCTCCAAACCTGGCTGGAGCAGGGCAATTCGCTAGCGCTACGACGGCTGCTGGTCGGCGTCGAGCCGATCGCCGAGCCGCTGCTGGGTGCGATCACGGCACGGCTGCCGGAGCTGCGGATTATCAATGCCTACGGCCCGACCGAGACCACCGTCTGCGCGACCGTGTACAGCGTGCCGCAGGCAGTAGCGCCGCAGCGTCCCACCCCGATCGGACGGCCGGTGCAGAATATGCAGGTGTATCTGCTGGATGCGCAGCTTCAGCCGGTGCCGGTGGGAGTTCCCGGCGAGCTATATGCGGGCGGCACTGGTCTGGCGTACGGCTACTTCAATCGACCCGATCTGACCGCCGAGCGCTTCATCCCCGATCCTTTCGGCTCTGAGCCCGGAGCGCGGCTCTACAAAACCGGCGACCTGGCCTGCTATCTCGCCGACGGCAATATCAAATTTCTGGGCCGCATCGACCATCAAGTCAAAATCCGGGGCTTCCGTGTCGAGCTGGGCGAGATCGAAACCACCCTGGCCCAGCATCCAGATGTGCGCGATGCCGTCGTGGTCACGCGAGAAGATGCGCGCGGCGAGAAGCGGATTGTGGCGTATGTTGTCGGGGAACAAAGGAACAAACGAACAAAGGAACAAACGGAGGATCAAGAACCAAGAACCAAGAACCTAGAACTTAGAACCGATAATGTAACAGCGCTGCTTGCCGCACCGGAAACTCCCTCCTCGCCTATCGCAATGGGAGAGGGGGGCCGGGGGGGTGAGGGCCTGCGGCAATTCCTCGCGCAACGATTGCCCGACTACATGCTGCCCAGCGCGTTCGTGTTGCTGGATGCGCTGCCGCTGACGCCCAGCGGCAAGCTCGATCGTCAGGCGCTGCCCGCGCCGAGCTTCGAGCGACCGGCTGCCGACGAGGCCATGAACACGCCGCGTACGCCCACCGAAGAGATCGTGGCGAGCATCTGGGCGGATGTGCTGGACCTCCATCGGATCGGCATCCACGACAACTTTTTCGAGCGCGGCGGCCACTCGCTGCTGGCAACACAGGTGGTGTCACGGGTGCGCGACGTGTTCCAGGTTGAGCTGCCGCTGCGCACGCTCTTCGAGTCGCCCACGATCGCCGGGTGGACCGAGCAGATCGAGGCGGCGCGACAGGCAACCCCGGACCAGGCCCCGGCGATCGTGCCGGTTGACCACGACGCGCCGCTGCCGCTCTCGTTTGCCCAGCAGCGCCTGTGGATTCTGGATCAGCTAGAGCCAGGAACGGCCACCTACAACATTCCCGGAGCGCTGCGGCTGCGCGGCGCGCTGGACGTGTTCGCGCTGGAGCGCAGCCTGGAAGCGATCGTTCGCCGCCACGCGGTGCTGCGCACAACCTTCAGCCAGAGCGACTTGGAGCCAGATGGCGTGGCCGTGCAGACGATCGACGAGTGGCTGAGCGCGCCGCTGATGCAGCTCGATCTGCGGACGCTGCCCGAGCCGCAGCGGGAGGAAGAGGCCGGCCGGCTGATCTTTGAGGAAAGCCAGCAGCCCTTCGATCTCATGTTTGGGCCGCTGCTCAGAAATACGCTGCTCACGCTCGACGATCAGGAACATGTGCTACTGATCACGATGCATCACATCATCACCGACGGCTGGTCGCTGAGCGTCTTTGTGCGTGAGCTGGCGGTGCTCTACCAGGCGTTCGTGAGCGGAGCCGAGTCGCCGCTGCCGCCATTACCGATCCAATACGCCGACTACGCGGTCTGGCAGCGCGGCTGGATGCAGGGCGAAGTTCTGGAATCGCAGCTCAGCTACTGGCGCCGCCAGCTGGCGAACACCGTACCGCTGGCGCTGCCGACAGATCGACCGCGTCCGCCGGTACGCACATTCCGCAGCGCGCGCCAGACACTGACCATCGATCTTGGGCTGGCCGAGCAGCTGCACGTGTTCAGCCGCAGAAATGGCGCGACATTGTTTATGACGCTGCTGACCGCGTTCAAGCTGCTGATGCAGCGCTACAGCGGCCAGCGCGACATCGTGGTGGGCACGCCGATCGCGGGACGCACGCGCGCCGAGACCGAGAGTTTGATCGGCTTGTTTCTCAACACGCTGGCGCTGCGCACCGATCTCGACGGTGATCCCGGCTTCACCGAGCTGCTGGGCCGTGTGCGCGCGACCTGCCTGGACGCCTACGCGCATCAGGATGTGCCCTTCGAGAAGCTGCTCGACGAGCTTCAGCCCGAGCGCAACCTGAGCCACACGCCGCTGTTCCAGGTCTTCTTCAACATGCTCAACCTGCCCGACACGCAGCTCAAGCTGCCGGGACTGGACGTCGAGCTGATCGCGCCGCCGGAGCTGGGCGCCAAGTTCGATCTGACGCTGTATGTCGAGGAGCAGGCGGCCGGGATCTTCTGCGATCTGGTGTATAACGCCGATCTGTTCGCGGCGGAGCGCATGGCGGCGCTGCTGGATCAGTTTCAGCATGTGCTGACTCAGGCGATCGCTCAGCCGGCGCAGCCAATCGGCGCGATCTCGCTGGTAACGCCCGCCGCCCGGGCGCTGCTGCCGGACCCGACCGCGCCGCTGGATGACGAGTTTGTGGGCTTTGCGCATGTGATGTTCCAGCAGCAGGCGACGCTCGGTCCTGAGCGCATCGCGGTGATCGATCCCGTGACGCAGTGGAGCTACGCCGAACTTGAGGAGCGCAGTAACCGGCTGGCGCATGCGCTGCTGGCAAGCGGCGTGGAGCGCGGCGAGCGCGTCGCGATCTACGGGCAGCGCGGCGCGGCGCTGGTCTGGGCGCTGCTCGGCGTGTTGAAAGCCGGCGCGGCCTTTACGATCCTCGATCCGAGCTATCCCGCCGCCCGGCTGATCGACTACCTTCAGCTCGCGGGGCTACGCGCCTGGATTCAGCTTGCGGCGGCAGGCGATCCGCCCGAGTCGCTGGCGCGCTACCTGACGACGCTCGGCCTGCGCTGCTCGATCGAGCTGCCGCGTGAGGCTGCCATTCTGCCCGACGATTTGGCGCTACTGCCTGAGACTACGCCAGACCACACGCTCTCGCCCGACGATCTGGCGTACGTGGCGTTTACCTCGGGCTCGACCGGACGGCCCAAGGCGATTCTGGGCACGCATCGACCGCTGGCACACTTTCTGGCCTGGCACAGCGCGACCTTTGGCTTCGCTGCGGCGGATCGCTTCAGTATGCTCTCGGGCCTCGCGCACGATCCGCTGCTGCGCGACATCTTCACGCCGCTGTCGGTGGGCGCGACACTCTGCATTCCCGATCCCGAGGCGCTGAGTGTGCCGGGCTACCTGGCTGCCTGGGCGCAGGAGTCAGCGATCACGGTGATGCATCTGACTCCGGCGCTGGGCCATCTGCTGGACGTCGCGCCGCGCTCAGCCGGCGGCTCCAGAGGCGATGCACTCCTGCCGCAGCTGCGCTATGTTTTCTTCGGCGGCGATGTGCTCACGCTGCATGACGTAGAGCGCGCACGGACGATCGCACCCGGCGCGGCGGTGGTCAACTTCTACGGCGCGACCGAAACGCCGCAGGGCATCGCCTACCATGTGATCGAGCAACCAGAGGCCGCGCCCACCGCCGACGCCGGTGATCAGAGTAAAGCACTGGTGCCGCTGGGCCGGGGCATCGCCGATGTGCAGCTGCTGGTGCTCAACGCGGGTCGGCAGCTGGCGGGCGTCGGCGAGCTTGGCGAGATCTATGTGCGCTCGCCCTACCTGGCGCAGGGCTACGGCGGCGATCCGTCGCGCACCGGCGAGCGCTTTCTGCTCAATCCGCTGACGGGCCGCGCCGAAGACCGCGTCTACCGCACGGCCGATCTTGGCCGCTACCTGCCCGACGGCTCCGTCGTGTTCGCCGGCCGCGCCGATCACCAGGTCAAGATTCGCGGCTTCCGCATCGAGCCCGCCGAGGTCAAGGCGGCGATCGAGCGCCACCCCGACGTGCGCGAAGTCGTCGTCGTGGCCCGCGAAGACATGCCCGGCGAGAAGCGGCTGGTGGCGTACGTCGTAGGGGAAGAACCAAGAACCAAGAACCAAGAACCAAACGGGGAACAAAGGAACAAAGGAACAAAAGAACAAAGTACCGAATTTTCCCCCTCGCCTGTGGCAACGGAGGCCGAAGCCGGCCGAGATTCGGGGAAGGGGGGCCAAGGGGATGAGGGCCTGAAGCACGAGAACCTAGAACCTAGAACTAAGAACCTAAACGATGAGCCGGATGGTTCTAGGTTCTCGGTTCTAGGTTCTGCGGACCTCCGCAGCTTTGTGCAGAGCCTGCTGCCCGGCTACATGGTTCCGGCGGTCTTTGTGGTGCTCGACGCGCTGCCGCTGACGCCCAACGGCAAGATCGACGAGCGCGCGCTGCCCAGGCCCGAGGATCAGCGCGCGCAGCAGGCGCAGAGCCGGCCGCAGACCGAGCTGGAGCGCACGATCGCCTCGGTCTGGCAGTCGGTGCTGCACATCGAGCGGCTGGGCGTCGACGACAACTTCTTCGATCTGGGCGGCAGCTCCGTCCACATCATGCAGGTGCACAGCCAGCTCCGCGATCGACTCGGGCGCGACTTTCCAGTCGTCGAGCTGTTCAAATACCCCACGATCGGCGCGCTGGCCAGGTGGCTCAGCCAGGACCAGACGCTGCCGCCCTCGTTCGAGGAGATCGACGACCGCGTGCGGAAACAGCTTGAGGCGCTGGAGTGGCAGCGCCGGCTGCGACCGGATCTTGAATCCTAGCGACACGGGCCGACGGCGACCTGTGCGAATCTATAAAGGAGATAGCTCATGAGTGACGCAAGCTCATTGCATCAATCCAGAAGCATCGCGATCATCGGGATGAGCGGGCGGTTTCCAGGCGCGCGCGACCTCGATCAGTTCTGGCAGAATCTCTGCGCCGGCATCGAGTCGATCACCTTTCTCAAGAACGACGAGCTAGAGCCGTCACTCATGTCGCCCGCCGATCCCGACACGCCGAACTATATCAAAGCCGCGCAGATCCTCGACGACGCCGAGATGTTCGACGCCTCGTTCTTTGGCTACACGCCGCGTGACGCCGAGCTGATCGATCCGCAGCACCGCGTTTTTCTTGAGTGCGCCTGGGAAGCGCTGGAGCGCTCGGGCTACGACTCCGAGCAGTACAAAGGCTGGATCGGCGTCTTCGGCGGCCTGGGCCTGCCCAGCTATCTGCTCAACAACCTCAACCAGAACGACGAGGTCCAGGCGATGATGACCTCAAGCGGCTCGCTTCAGCTTTCCACGGCCAACAACGTGGACTACCTGTCGACGCGCGTGTCGTACAAGCTGAACCTCAAAGGGCCGAGCATGACCGTGCAGACCGCCTGCTCGACCTCGCTGGTATCGATCCATCTGGCGTGTCAAAGTCTGCTCAGCTATCAGTGCGACATGGCGCTGGCCGGCGGCGTCTCGGTGCGCGCGCCGCAGCGCGACGGCTACTGGTACCAGGAGGGCGGCATTTTGTCGCCCGACGGCCACTGCCGGACCTTCGACGCCAAAGCCGGAGGAACGGTCTTCGGCTCGGGCGTGGGCGTCGTGATGCTCAAGCGGCTGGACGAGGCGCTGGCGGACGGCGACACGATCCACGCGATCATTCGCGGCTCGGCGGTCAACAACGACGGCGCGCTCAAAGTCGGCTTTACCGCGCCCGGCGTCGACGGCCAGATGTCGGTGATCGCCATGGCCCAGCGCATCGCCGGCATCGAGCCCGAGACGATCAGCTATGTCGAGGCGCACGGCACCGCCACGCCGGTCGGCGATCCGATCGAAGTGTCGGCGCTCACCCAGGTTTTTCGCTCGCGAACGCAGAAAAAGCACTTCTGCGCGATCGGCTCGGTCAAAACCAACATCGGCCACGCCAACACCGCCGCCGGTGTCGCGGGATTGCTCAAGACCGTGCTGGCGCTCAAAAACCAGCAGATCCCGCCCAGCCTGCACTTCGAGACGCCCAACCCCAAGATCGACTTCGAGAACAGCCCATTCTTCGTCAACACCGAGCTGCGCGACTGGCCGGCTGGAACGACGCCGCGCCGCGCCGCGCTTAACTCGTTCGGCGTCGGCGGAACAAACGCGCATGCTGTGCTGGAAGAAGCGCCGTCGCGCGAGCCGTCGGGGCCGTCGCGACCGTGGCAGCTGCTGGTCGTCTCGGCGCGCACCGAGCAGGCGCTCGAAGCCGCAACCGACAACCTGCTGGCTCATCTCAAGGCCACGCCCGATCTCAACCTCGCCGATGTGGCCTACACGCTTCAGCGCGGGCGGCGCTCGTTCAACCACCGGCGCGTGCTGATCTGCCGCGACCAGGCCGACGCGATCCAGGTGTTGGAGTCGCGCGATCCCAAACGGCTGCTGACGCAGCAGCACGAGCAGCGCGACCGCCCGATCGCGTTTATGTTCTCCGGTCAGGGCGCGCAATATGTCAACATGGCCCGTGAGCTGTACGAGAGCGAGGGCGTCTTTCGTGAGATCGTCGATCGCTGCGCCACGCTGCTCAAGCCGCGCATGGGCCTGGATCTGCGCGAGGTAATCTATCCCAGCCCGGAGCGCGCCGAGATCGCGGCCCAGCGCCTGAACCAGACGGCGGTGACGCAGCCGGCGCTGTTTGTGATCGAGTACGCGCTGGCGCAGCTCTGGATCTCGTGGGGCATCCAGCCGCAGGCGCTGATCGGCCACTCGATCGGCGAGTACGTCGCGGCCACGCTGGCGGAAGTCTTCACGCTTGAGGACGCGCTGACGCTGGTGGTCGCGCGCGGCCGTTTGATGCAGCAGATGCCGGCCGGCTCGATGCTGATGGTGCCGCTGTCGGAGCGCGAAATCCAGCCGCTGCTCGGGTCTGCCCTCTCGCTGGCGGCGATCAACGCGCCGAATCGCTGCGTGGTCTCCGGGCCTACCGACGCGATCGACGAGCTAGAGCGCCAGCTGAGCGATCAGGGCCTGAGCTGCCGCCGCCTGCACACGTCGCACGCGTTCCACTCCAGGATGATGGACCCGCTGCTCGACTCGTTCGTCAAGCAGGTCCAGCGCGTTCGCCTGAGCGCCCCGACAATCCCGTACATCTCGAACGTCACCGGCACCTGGATCACGGCTGAGCAGGCGACCGCTCCCCACTACTGGGCGCAGCATCTGCGGCAGGCGGTGCGCTTCGCGGATGGCGTGCGCGAGCTGCTCCAGGACTCCGATCGCATCCTGCTGGAAGTTGGCCCCGGCCAGGCGCTCAGCGCACTCGCGCGGCAGCATCCCGGCCGCACAGCCGAGCACGGCGTGCTGTCGTCGACGCGCCACCCGCAGGACGAGCAATCCGACATGGCGTATCTGCTGAGCACGCTGGGCCAGCTCTGGCTCGCCGGCGTGCGGATCGAGTGGTCGCGGCTCTACGCCGGAGAGCAGCGGTACCGCGTCGAGCTGCCGACGTATCCGTTCGAGCGGCAGCGCTACTGGATCACGTCGTCGCCCAACCATGCGGGTACGAAAACCAGGACTGCGCCGTTCACCAAAAAGCCGGATCTGGCCGACTGGTTCTACATCCCTTCCTGGAAGCGCTCGGTGCCGCCCGTGCTGGAGCCGGACGCGCTCAGCGCTCAGGGCACATGGCTGCTCTTCCTGGACGATGCCGGCGTTGGCGCGCAGCTCGCCCAGCGCCTGGAGCAGAGCGGGCAGCTGGTCGTCGCGGTGCGGCCAGGCGATGCGTTCGTCCAGCACGACGAGCGCACCTACACGATCGATCCGCGCCAGCCCGAGCACTACGGACGGCTGTTCGAGGCGTTGATCGCGGCCGGTGCAGCGCCACAGACGATCGTGCATCTGTGGAGCGTGAGCGCCGCCGAGGAATCCGCCGCCGCTGCTCACGATCGCAGCTTTTATAGCCTGCTGTTCCTGGCGCAGGCGCTCGGCGCGCACGCCGGCAGCACGCCGATTCAGCTCAAGATCGTCGCGAACGAGCTGCACAAGATCAGCGGCCAGGAGGCGCAGCGGCCCGAAAAGGCGCTGCTGCTCGGGCCGTGCAAAGTAATCCAGCAGGAATATCCGGGCCTGCGCTGCCAGAGCATCGACGCGCCGCTGCCCGAGCGCGGAACGATTGAGGAGGCCGAGTGGATCGACCAGCTGCTGGCCGAGTGCGTCACGCCGACGACCGACACGGTAGTCGCCTATCGCGGCTACGAGCGCTGGGTGCAGACCTTTGAGGCGGTGCGGCTGGCCGAGGCGATCCCCGGCAAGAACCGGCTACGTCAGGACGGCGTGTACCTGATCACAGGCGGTCTGGGTGGCATCGGGCTGGCACTGGCCGAGTACCTGGCGCAGACCGCGCAGGCCAAGCTGGTGCTGACCGGACGCTCGGCCTTTCCCGATCGTGAGGCGTGGAGCCAGTATCTTGCCACGCACGACGAGAGCGACGGAACCAGCCGTAAAATTCGCAAGCTTCAGGAGATCGAAGCGCTGGGCGGCGACGTGCTGGTGCTGAGCGCCGACGTGGCCAGCCTCGACGATATGCGATCGGTGGTGCGGCAAACGCTGGCGGAGTTCGGCGCGCTCCACGGCGTGATCCACTCGGCGGGCATCGCCGGCGGCGGCATGATCCAGCTGAAAACAGCCGAGCAAGCTGCTCGCGTGCTGGCGCCCAAAACCACGGCGCTGCGCGTGCTTGAGCAGGCGCTGGACGGAATCAAGCTGGATCTGCTGGTGCTCTGCTCCTCGACCACCGGCGTCGTGGGCGGCATCGGGCAGGTCGATTACTGCGCGGCCAACGCGTTCATGGATGCGTTCGCGCCCTACTACAGCGCCAAAACCGGCACC
>DASWTQ010000516.1:0-4860 GCA_036402055.1 Herpetosiphonaceae bacterium | reverse complement strand
TGGGCATCATCCACAAAAACATGAGCATCGAGCAGCAGGCCGAGATGATCCGCCGGGTCAAGCGCTCCGAGAGCGGCATGATCACCGATCCGATCACACTCCACCCGGATCAAACGATCGGCGAGGCCTGGGCGCTGATGGAGGAATACCATATCTCGGGCGTGCCGATCACCAGCGAAGCCGGCGATCTGGTCGGCATTCTGACTAAACGCGATCTGCGCTTCGAGAGCGATCCGAATCGCAAGATCTACGATCTGATGACCAAAGAGAATCTGGTGACGGTGCCCGAAGGCACGACGCTGGAGCAGGCCAAGGCGGTGCTGCACGAGCATCGCGTCGAAAAGCTGCTGGTGGTCAACGGGCAGGGCAAGCTCTCGGGGCTGATCACGGTCAAAGACATCACCAAGCAGATCGAGCATCCCAACTCCACCAAGGACGAGCTGGGCCGCCTGCGCGTGGGCGCTGCGATCGGCGCGGGGCCTGAGAATATCGAGCGAGCGCGGGCGCTGTGTGCGGCGGGCGTGGATCTGCTGGTGATCGATACGGCGCACGGCCATTCGCAGGGCGTGCTCGACTCGGTGGCGCGCATGCGTGAGCTGTTCCCCGACGCGCAGCTGGTCGCCGGGAACGTCGCAACCGGCGCGGCGACTGTTGCGCTGATCGAGCGCGGCGTGGACGCGGTGAAAGTCGGCATCGGGCCCGGCTCGATCTGCACGACGCGCGTGGTCTCGGGCGCGGGCATGCCGCAGATCACGGCGATCGCCGAGTGCGCGCAGGCCGCCGAGCGCTTTGGCGTGCCGATCATCGCCGACGGCGGCATCAAGTACAGCGGCGATATTACCAAGGCGCTGGCCGCAGGCGCGAGCACCGTGATGATCGGCTCGCTCTTCGCGGGCACCGAGGAGTCGCCCGGCGAGACGATCCTCTACGAGGGCCGCTCCTACAAGTCGTATCGCGGCATGGGATCGATCGGCGCGATGGAAAAAGGCAGCGGCGATCGCTACTTCCAGAACAACGTCGGCAAAGGCAAGCTCGTGGCCGAAGGTATCGAGGGCATGGTCGCCTACAAGGGGCCGCTCGCCGACACGATCTACCAGATGGTCGGCGGTCTGCGGGCGGGCATGGGCTACGTCGGCGCGCGCAACATCGACTATCTGCGCCGCGAGACCAGGTTTGTGCGCATCACGATGGCCAGCCTGATCGAGAGCCACCCGCACGACGTGACGATCACCAAGGAAGCGCCGAACTATAACGAGCGAAGGTAAAAACAAAGAACAAGCGAACAAAAGAACAAAGGAACAAAGAAGCTCCACAATTCCCCCTCTCCTATCGCAATGGGAGAGGGGGCCAGGGGGTGAGGGCCTACAAAACCTATGCCAATCTCATATGCAGAACCTGTGTCGCTGACGTGTCCGCGCTGCCAGACGCCGTTCATCAACGACACCTTTATCATCGTGGATGGCGTCGAGCGGCCGGATCTGGTCGCGCGCATCCTGGACGACACGCTTCACGACGCTCGCTGTCCGAGCTGCGGGCAGATTGGACGCGTGCCGGCACCGCTGCTCTACCACGACGGACGCAACGCCCGCGTGCTGCTTGGCGTGCCGCCCGACATGTCCGAGGCCGAGTGGCGCGAGGTCGGGCAGACGCTGCTGTGGACGCTGATCGGCGCGCTGCCGGAGCAGGCACGGCTGCCCTACCTGGGCGATGTTCAGGCCGAGGCCGGAGTCGTGGGCGTGGCGCAGATCATCCGCGACGAGAAGCTGGCCGGCTTGGGTGAGGATGAAAGCGAGGCGCTGCCGCCGATCGTGATCGCGATCCAGGCGCTGCTCGAAGCCAGAGGCGCGGCCGAGCTTCAGCAGGCGCTCGCCCAGCACCCGATCTTGAACGAGCCGCAGTCGGTGACGATCATGCAGGAGCTAGCGGCCGAGGCGATCAAACACGGTCAGATCGAAGCTGCCAATGGGTTTGCGCGCGCCGCCGAGCTGCTGGATCAGGTCAAGCAGATGCGCGGCCACACGCCCACGGTCGCCGTCGATTTGGGAGCCGACGCGCAACGTCTAACGCCTGAGGAGCTGGAGGAGCTGGCGTTTGCTCTGCTGCGCAGCACAACAGGCCAGGAGCTAGCGCGCACCGTCGACGAGCATCCTGAGCTGCTGGAAGATTGGATCGACAGCGCGCTGACCGCCTACGTCGCGCAGGCCCGCCGCGAGGACAAGCCGCGCATAGCAGATGGCCTGGACGAGCGCCGCGCCGCCTTGGGGGAGATGCGCGAGCAGTACCGTGCTCAGCAGCCCGTGCTCGACGCAATCCAGAGCTATTTGCAGGCCGAGAGCGGCGACGAGATCGAGGCGATCGTGCTGGAAAACGAGCTGCTGACCACCGATGCCGCCGATCAGGCGCTGGCGCGACTGGCCGAGAGTGCGCGCGCCGACAACGATCAGGATTTCGCCGCGTTTGTCGAGGAGCGCCGCCGCTTCTTGCAACAGGTTCGCGCCGCCCTGGAAGAAGAATAAGCACGATCTCACGTAACTTTCCCCTCTCCTGTCGCAACGGGAGAGGGGATAGGGGTGAGGGCCATAAACCACCCTTCACACCACGATCTCGCGATTTGCTATAATGAGCGCGATTTGATCGCGCCATAATTATCTGTAAAGGGAGGCGGCGATGGCGAATGGACCCCGTGTGGTAGTCACCGGATTAGGCGCTGTGACGCCGCTGGGCTTGGATGTTGCCAGCTTGTGGAGCGGCATCAAAGAGGCGCGCAGCGGCATCGGGCCGATCACGCGCTTCGATGCCAGCGACTTCGATACCAAAATTGCCGCCGAGGTAAGCGGCTTCGATCCGCTGACGGTTCTCGATCGGAAAGAGGCGCGGCGCACCGACCGCGTGATTCAGCTGGCGATCGCGGCGACCGACGAGGCGCTGCGCCATTCGGAGCTTAAGATCACCGAGGCCAACGGCGATCGCGTCGGCGTGCTGATCGGCAGCGGCATCGGCGGCATCGAGACGATCAGCGACAACATGGACGCGCTGCGCTCACGCGGTCCCGGCCGGGTCAGCCCGTTTACCGTCCCGATGATGATCGCCGACATGCCGGGCGGCATGGTCTCGATCCGCTACGGCGCGAAAGGCCCCAACTACGCGCCGGTCTCGGCCTGCGCCACATCCGGCAACGCGATCGGCGAGGCGGCGGCGATCATCCGGCGCGGCGATGCCGATGTGATGATCGCGGGCGGGACCGAGGCCGGGATCGTGCCGATTGCGATCGCGGCCTTCAACGCGGCCAAGGCGCTCTCGACCCACAACGATCATCCTGAGGCGGCATCGCGGCCCTTCGACAAGACGCGCGATGGCTTTGTGATGGGCGAAGGCGCGGGCATTCTGATCCTTGAGCGGCTGGAGCACGCGCTCGATCGTGGCGCGCCGATCCTGGCCGAGATCCTGAGCTACTCCGCCACCGCCGACGCCTACCATATCACGATGCCCGACGAGATCGGCTCGGGAGCGGCCAAGGCCATGCAGAACGCGCTGAACTTTGCCGGGCTCCAGCCGGGCGACATCGACTATTTGAACGCGCACGGCACCTCGACGCAGGCCAACGACCGGCTCGAAACCCTGGCGATCAAAACCGTCTTTGGCGAGACCGCCAGCCATGTGCCGGTCAGCTCATCCAAATCGCAGTTTGGGCATCTGCTCGGCGCGGCCGGCGCGGTCGAAGGCGTGATCTCGATCCTGGCGATCCGCGAGGGCCTGCTGCCCGCGACGATCAACTACACCACGCCCGATCCCGAGTGCGATCTTGACTACGTGCCGAATACGCCGCGTCGTGCGACAGTCAGGCGAGTGATGTCCAACTCGTTCGGCTTTGGCGGCCACAATGTTAGCCTGATCTTTGGCAGCTACGAGTCATGATCCTACCAGCGTTCTGATGCGCACGGGCAAACAGCTATCGGAACGTCCAACAAAAGTGTATGCCTGCGGTTGAAAAACTTATGTCCGCGCTCCGCGTGCAGTTCAAAGATCCGGATCTGCTCCTGAGCGCGCTCACTCATCGCTCCTACGTCCACGAGCACTACCAGACCTCGCTCCAGCCCAACGAGCGGCTGGAGTTTCTGGGCGACTCGGTGCTCAATTTTTTGACGGCGCAGTTTTTGTATCAAACCTTTCCGCAGCGCGGCGAGGGTGAGCTGACTGCGATGCGCGCCTCGCTGGTGCGCACCGGAATGCTGGCCCGCTTTGCGCGGCAGCTTGAGCTGGGCAGCTTTCTGAAGCTCGGCAAAGGCGAGGAGCACAGCGGCGGTCGCGAGCGCGACAATCTGCTGGCCGATGCCTTCGAGGCCGTGATCGCCGCGATCTATCTCGATCAGGGCATGGAGGCGGCTCATCGCTTTCTGCTGCCGTATCTCGAATCCGAGGCCGCGCGCATCGTCGTTCACGGGCTCCAGCTCGACGATAAAAGTCGCTTGCAGGAGCGCGTCCAATCCGAGCGCAACCAGACGCCGCGCTATCGCACGGTGAGCGCGGAAGGGCCGGATCACAACCGGGTCTTTACGATCGAGGTGCAGGCGGGCGGCGACCGGCTGGGTGTTGGCGTCGGCAACAGCAAGCAGGCGGCGGCGCAGGCGGCGGCGCGAGCAGCGCTGGAATACCTGGACTCGCTTGAGGCGCAGAACAGCAAAGCCGACGGCAAAGCTGAAGGATCAGCGAGCGAATGAGCCGCACGCTGCTGATCACCGGCGCGAGCGGCTATCTGGGCCGTGAGCTGGCGCGGCAGGCGGTCGCGGCGGGCTGGCAGACTGTCGGCACGTTTCGGCGCGCACCGCTGGCGATCCCCGGCGTGCGCTGGCAGCAGCTCGA
>DASWTQ010000515.1:0-3810 GCA_036402055.1 Herpetosiphonaceae bacterium | reverse complement strand
GACGCTGCTGGCGGCTTTCGACGTCCTGCTGTATCGCTACAGCGGCCAGGCGGATCTGTGTGTTGGGACGCGCATCGCCGGGCGGAGCCAGGTTGCGTCCGAGCGGCTGATCGGGTTTTTTCTCAACGCGCTGGTGCTGCGATCCGATCTCAGCGGTAATCCGACATTCCGCCAGCTGCTCGGACGCGTGCGCGAGACCGCTCTCGGCGCGTATGCGCATCAGGAGCTGCCGTTCGAGAAGCTGGTGCAGGAGCTGCGGCCCGAGCGCAGCCTGAGCCATCAGCCGCTCTTCCAGGTCATGTTCGTGCTGCAAAACGCGCCGATGCCGCCGCTGGAGCTGCCGAATCTCACGCTGCGTCCGCTCAAGTTCGGCGGTGGCACTGCCAAGCTCGATCTCGATTTCGCCATGATCGAGGAGGCCGATGGGCTGAGCGGGCTGCTGGAGTACAACACCGACATTTTCTCGGCCGCGACGATTCGCCGCATGCTCGATCATTTCCAGGTGCTGCTCGCCGCGATTGTCGCCGATCCCGATCAGCGCATCGATCTGCTGCCGCTGCTGACCGAGGCCGAGCGGCACACACTGCTGGTGGAGTGGAACGCGACCGCCGCCGATTATCCCCGCGATCGCTGCATCCATGAGTTGTTTGGGGAGCAGGCGCGGCGCACGCCGGATGCCGTCGCGATTATCTGCCGCGATCAGCGCCTGACTTTCGCGGAGCTGGATCGGCTGACGAGCCAGGTGGCGCACCGGCTGCAAGCGCTGGGTGTGCATCCTGAGACGCCGGTCGGCGTATTGATCGAGCGCTCGCTCAAGACCGTAGTGGCGCTGCTCGGGATTCTCAAGGCCGGCGGCTGCTACGTGCCGCTCGATCCGGCCTATCCGCCGTCGCATCTCGCGTTTGTGCTGGCGGATACCCGGCTGCCCGTACTGATCGCCGAGGAGCGGCTGCGCGGCCTGGTGCAGCTGGACGCTCTCGAACATCAGGTGGCAGTGCTGCCCGTCGACGATTCATGGTCGGCGGTCGCGTCCGAGCCCACGCATCCGCCAATCACGACGATCACGCCCGATAACTTATTTTACATAATGTACACATCGGGATCGACGGGACAGCCGAAAGGTGTGGTTGTGGCGCAGCGCCAGCTCTTGAATCGCTTCGCCTGGATGTGGCGCGCCTATCCGTTCGCGACCGGCGAGGTGATGTGCCAGCGCACCACTGTTAATTTTACGGTATCGATCTGGGAGCTGCTCGGCCCGATGCTGCGCGGCGTCCCGACCGTCGTGATCCCGGACGAGGTTGTGAAAGATGCGCGAGCGTTTGTCGAGGCGCTGGCCGAGGCGCGCGTCACGCGAATTGTGCTGGTGCCGTCGCTGCTCCAAATGATCCTCGACTCGGGTCTCGATCTGGCGCGACTGCTGGCGCGTCTCACGCTGTGGAGCGTCTGCGGCGAGGCACTGTCGCCGGAGCTGGTGCAGCGATTTCGTGAGCTGCTGCCCCACGCGGTGCTGCTCAATCAGTACGGCGCGTCGGAGATGAACGATACCGCTGTGTTCGATACGCGGCTCCAGCCCGCCGATCAATCGTTCGTGCCGCTTGGCCGTCCGATTCCCAATCTTCAGATCTATCTGCTCGATCATCAGCTCCAGCCCGTACCGATCGGCGTTCCCGGCGCGCTGCACGTCGGCAGTGTGAGCCTGGCGCGCGGCTATCTCAATCGCCCGGATCTGACCGCCGACAAGTTTATCCCGCATCCATTCGGTGGCCTCCATGGCAACCCGCCAGGCTCACGGCTCTACAATACCGGCGATCTGGCGCGCTACCACGCCGACGGCACCCTTGAGTACCTCGGTCGTCGCGATCATCAGGTCAAGATTCGCGGCGTGCGCGTCGAGCTGGGCGAGATCGAAGCCGTGCTCAAGCAGCATCCGAGCGTTCAGCAGGCCGTGGTCGTGGCGCGGACGGATGGGGCAGGTCAGAAGCAGATTGCGGCGTACGTTGTGCCGAAGGAGAACCAAGAACCAAGAACCAAGAACCAAGGGGTTGATGCAGACGGTTCTAGGACGCCCAAAGGGCACCCGGTTCTTGGTTCTGCCGAGTTGCGTCAGCATCTCGGCTCGCGCCTGCCGACGGCGATGGTTCCCGCGACGATCGTGCTGCTCGACGCGCTACCGCGCACGCCCAACGGCAAAGTCGATCGCAAGGCGCTGCCGTCGCCTGAGGCCATGCCGTCAGAACATGACGAGCACGTGATCGCGCCGCGTACCGAGGTGGAGGGGCAACTTGCCGAGATCATGCGCGCGGTCCTGCGGCGGGAGCAGATCGGCATCTTCGGCAACTTCTTCGATCTCGGCGGTCACTCGCTGCTGGCAACCCAGGTGATCTCGCGCATTCGCGATGCGTTCGGGATCAATCTGCCGCTGCAAGCGATCTTTGAAACGCCGACGATCGCCGGACTGGCCGAGCAGATCGAGCGTGGGCGGCGCGAGGCAGCGGGGCTGGAGTCGCCGCTGCTGCCGGTTTCACGCGATCGTGATCTGCCGCTGTCGTTTGCGCAGCAGCGGCTGTGGTTCCTCGATCAGCTTGAGCCGAATAATCCGTTCTACAACGTTCCGGCCGCCGTTCGGCTGACGGGCGCGCTCGATGTTGCCGCGCTCCAGCAGAGCCTCGACGCGCTCGTGCGCCGCCATGAGACGCTGCGCACCACGTTTGGCGTCAGAGTTGCCGATCTGGGCATACAAGAGCCGGCTCAGGTGATCGCGCCCACGCTGACGATCGATCTGCCGGTTGTCGATCTGCAAGCGCTAGCCGCCGACGAGCGCGCAGCCGAGGTTGAGCGCATCACGATCGAGGAGTCGCGCCGGCCCTTCGATCTGCTTCGTGGCCCGCTTATTCGCGCCAGTTTGCTGCGCCTCGCCTCCGATGAGCATGTCCTGCTGCTGACGCTGCATCACATCATCTCGGACGGCTGGTCGACGCGGGTGCTGATTCGCGATCTGACCGCCTGCTATGCGGCTTTCGGGCAGGGAATCGAGCCGCAGCTGCCGGCGCTGCCGATCCAGTACGCCGACTACGCGATCTGGCAGCGTGGTTGGCTGGCCGGTGAGATGCTCGAATCACAGGTGAGCTACTGGCGGCGACAGCTAGCCGATCTTCCCCTGCTCGACTTGCCGACCGACTATCCGCGCCCGGCGATCCAGGATTTTCGCGGCACACTCCAGAGCGTGATGCTGCCCCGTGAGCTGACGGCAGCGCTCCGAGAGCTGAGCCAGCGCGAGGGCACAACGCTGTTTATGACGCTGCTGGCGGCGTTCAACGTGCTGCTCGGTCGCTACAGCGGCCAGACCGACATCGTGGTTGGCGCTCCGATCGCCGGCCGGACACGTGCCGAGACTGAGCCGCTGATCGGGTTTTTTGCCAACACGCTGGTCTTGCGCACCGATCTTGCGGAAGCGCCGACGTTTCGCGATCTGCTCGGTCGCGTGCGAGGCGTGGCGCTGGAGGCGTACGCCCATCAGGACGTGCCGTTCGAGAAGCTGGTCGAGGTTTTGCAGCCGCCGCGCGATCTCAGCCGTAATCCGTTCTTCGATGTGCTCTTCAACTACATGGATGCCGCGCAGCTGACGCTTGAAGCTCCCGGCCTGACGCTCACGCCGATCCAGACTGAGCTGGGCTCGAAGTTTACGATGACGCTCTACGTCGACGAGTACGCCGACGCGATCGGCCTGCGCCTGCTGTACCAGCGCTCGCTCTTTGCTCCCGAGCGGATCGCGCTGCTGCTCGATCACTTTGGGCAGCTGCTGGCCCAGAT
>DASWTQ010000514.1:0-2705 GCA_036402055.1 Herpetosiphonaceae bacterium | reverse complement strand
GTAGCGATAAACGCCTCCCCTGCTAAACTCCACGGTTATCGAGTCATCACCGATTTCATACGCGACAACGCCTGAGTCACCGCTAAGGTTTTGATACTGTTCCATATTGCCCCTTTCAAGCTGAAATACTTAAGCCAGCATGGTTTCGCTTAACAAAAGACAAAGCTGGTGTGCATGGAACGAGGCTGCGAACACAGCAGTGATTGTATCATGCAAGGCTGTGGAGGCGGAACGTTTATGCGCTCTTTCGATCACGATCTGCCTTACTAGATGCTAGAGCCTCTGGACTCTTCTAAAAGTTTATTGCTTTTTACAAAATGGTTGACACCACCACATGTGGTTGCTATACTATTATTAACACATCAAAAGAAGTTAGGCTTGTTCTCAATGCCTCCTTTCCTACTCTTCTCTTGATGTCGGGCATTACCGGCGACAATGCTAGTGTGTATAAGAAGATTTCGAAAGGAGCGTTAGAACCATGGTTAAAGGTTCACGATGGCTCGGCTTTTTTCTGGCACTTAGTCTGATCATCGGCTTTGCTGCGCCGCTCGGTCAGCCTGCCTCGGCCTCAGGCGTCAAAATCGACGCGCTGCTCAACCAGAAGCTGGCATCCCTGCCGCTCGGCGGCTCGCTGGATGCGATCCTGACCTACGATCACAAGCCCACGGCGGCAGACATCGCGGCGGCACGTGCCAAGGGTGTGCTGGTGCATGAGTTCGACGTTCTGCCGATGCTGGCGGTACGCGGCACATCCAGCCAGATCCGCTCGGCGCTCAGCTTGAACGGCCTGACCTCGGCCTTCTACAACAAGCCGCTCAACTATCTCATGCACGAGAGCGTGCGCACCATTGGCGCCGACCGCGTGTGGAATGAGCTGGGCGTGACCGGTAAGAACGTCGGCGTGGCGATCATCGACAGCGGTGTAGACGGCACGCATGCCGATCTGTCGCCGGCCGTGGCGCATAACGTCAAGATCCTCACGCCGAATCTGTTTACCTCGGGCAGCTCCTCGATCTCGCTGCCACTGCCGAATACCGATACCACCAGCGGCCACGGCACGCATGTCGCCGGCACGATCGGCGGGCGCGGCACCGTCAGCGGCGGCTACTATCGCGGCGTTGCTCCCGATAGCCGGCTGATCGGCATCGGCGCCGGCGACGCGATCTCGATCCTCTTCGCGCTCGAAGGCTTCGACTATGTGCTGGCCAAGCGCGCGCAGTACAACATTCGCGTCGTCTCCAACAGCTGGGGCACCACCGGCGCGTTCGATCCGGCCGATCCGATCAACGTGGCCAGCAAGGCCGCTCACGATGCGGGCATCACGGTGGTGTTTGCCTCGGGCAACGAAGGCCCCGGCCAGAACACGCTCAACCCGTACTCGGTCGCTCCCTGGGTGATCGGCGTGGCAGCCGGCGACAAAGATGGCCGCACGCTGGCCGACTTCAGCTCGCGCGGCATTCCCGGCGACGCGACGTATCACCCGACGATCACGGCGCCCGGCGTGGCAATCGTCTCGACCCGCGCGCCCAACTCGATCCTGCCAGTGCTGGGCATCACCGACGATATCAACATCCAGCCGACCTGGATTCCGTTCTACACCACGATGAGCGGCACCAGCATGGCGACGCCGCATATCTCGGGCGTGGTCGCGCTGCTGCTTGAGGCCAATCCGAACCTGACGCCGGATCAGATCAAGAGCCTTCTGATCGAGACGGCGACGCCGATGGCCGGCTATCAGGAGTTCGAGGTCGGCGCGGGCTATGTCAATGCCTACGCTGCGGTGGCCAACGCGAACTAACAATCATTCTGACAGTTGCTCCCGGCTCAAGCTCCCATCGATCGCGATCGATGGGAGCTTGCCGTTTTAAGTTCGCTAGCGGAATGCAATAAGATACTCCTTGACAGTGATCGAGCGCGCTCTATACTGGCACTAACAGCATTGGAGTGCGAGAGCACACCGCTCATATTCGCCTGCGATCCACGTCTCCAGCTCGCTACATCCACTGTGGCCCCGTAACCTTCCTGTTTAGGCTTAGCAGAACCGTTCGGGTACTCGTCGCCCGGCTCGATCTGATGAGCCTGCTTGTCGATCGTGGCAGCACGTCTGAGCCCACGACGATTCGGAGGTTGTATGAGACACACGCAGCGCAACCTGTTCATCTCAGTGTTGGTCATGGTGGCGATCACTGTGACCTTTGCATTGAATCCCAAAGCTTCGGCGACACATGTGCCACCGGAGCTGATTGTGGGCACGGGCAATCAGACCTGTGCCGATTTCCAACCGGTGGGCGAGAGCTGGATCGAGCTTAAGGTCGATCCACCGCAAAATGGTATCTTTACCGATGGCGTGCTCACCGTTACGATCACGAATTTTACGGGCAAGACTTTTGACTTCAGCGCAAACATCGGCGTTAGCGCAGTCTTTGTCAAGGCGGGTAGCCAGGGCTCGTATCTTTATCGCTATAATCCAGAAGAGCTGTCGGACATGGGCTTAACCTCGCCCGGCGACGGCAATACCAACGCGATTAGCCATATTTCCTTCTGCTACGACATCGATCCGCCGACCAATACGCCGACAAGCACGCCGACGAATACACCGACGAACACGCCGACCGATACGGCGACGCCGACGCCGACGAACACACCGACCGATACGGCGACGCCCACACCGACCAATACGCCGACGAACACGCCGACCGATACGG
>DASWTQ010000513.1:0-12383 GCA_036402055.1 Herpetosiphonaceae bacterium | reverse complement strand
TGGACGGTGCGCTCGCTGCAAGAGTGGCACGCCCGCTGAAAGGTGTGCTAGGATAGACGGGTGCGATGAGCGCCTGATGTTCGTCGCGCTGGGATCGGCCTCGATCCCGGCGCGATTGTTTGCGAGGAAGCAGCCATGTCTCAGCCGCCAGCGAATTCGAATTACAGCACCGCCGTCGTGCCGCACGATCCCGCATGGGCTGCCGAGTTCGAGGCCAGAGCCGCCGAGATCGCCGCCGTGCTGGGCGAAGATCTGGTTGCGATCCATCACGCGGGCAGCACCTCGATTCCCGGCATTCGCGCCAAGCCAACCATTGATTTCGTAGTGGTCGCCCGCAGCCTGCAAGCGCTGGACGCCGCCGCCGATGCGATGAGCGCGCATGGCTACGATGTGCGCGGCGAGATGGGCATCCCCGGGCGGCGCTTCTTTACCAGGAACAACGGCACCACGCGCACACACAACGTCCACAGCTTCGCGATCGGCGATCCCGAGATCGAGCGCATGCTCAATCTGCGCGATTATCTGCGGGCGCATCCCGAAGACGCGCAGGCGTACAGCCGTCTAAAAGAAGAGCTTGCACGCCAGTTCCCCGACGATGTGACCAGCTACACCGACGGCAAGAGCGCGTTTATCGAGGAGATCATTCGCCGGGCCAAACTCTGGCGTGAACAAGCCTCCGAGTGAACACGGCACGCCGGATCTCTTACCAGCTACATGCAAACGGTTTTCAGATAAAGGAGCAGCATATGGATCTTGAGCAAGCGCGCGCATCTCTCGCTCCGGTCTGGGGGCGATCCTGGACGCTGCATGTCGATCGCGGCCAGGGCGCGTATCTTTTCGCCGACGACGGGCGGCGCTTCCTGGATTTTACCTGCGGCATCGGCGTGACCAACACCGGACACTGTCATCCGGCAGTTGTGGCGGCGGCGCAGGATCAGGTTGCCAAGCTGATCCACGGCCAGGCCAACATTCTCTACCACGATCCGATGCTGCGGCTGGTCGCGGCGTTACAGCAGGTGCTGCCGCCCGCGCTCGACACGTTTTTCTTTGCCAACAGCGGCGCGGAGGCGGTCGAGGCGTCGGTGAAGCTGGCGCGGCAGGCGACCAAACGCACCAACATTATCGTCTTCGCGGGATCGTTTCATGGCCGCACGGTCGGCGCAATGTCGCTGACGACATCCAAGACGGCGTACCGCGCGGGCTACCAGCCGCTGATGCCGGGTGTTTTTGTCGCACCGTTTCCGTACAGCTTCCACTACGGCTGGAACGAGGAGGAGACGGTACAGTTTTGTTTGCGCGAGCTTGAGCATCTGCTGTATACGCAGACCGCGCCCGAGGAGACGGCGGCGCTGTTGATCGAGCCGGTGCTGGGCGAGGGCGGCTATGTTCCCGCGCCCGCCGCGTTTATGCAGGGCCTGCGCGAGATCTGCGATCGTCACGGCATGCTGCTGATCGCCGACGAGGTGCAGACCGGCTTTGGACGTACCGGCACGTTCTGGGCGATGGAGCAGATGGGCGTGAAGCCCGATGTGGTGGTGATGGCGAAGGGCCTGGCGTCGGGCTTTCCGCTCTCGGGCATCGCCGCGCGCCGTGAGCTGATGCAGAAGTGGCCGCCCAACTCGCACGGCGGTACGTATGGCGGTAACGCGGTTGCGTGTGCTGCTGCCGAAGCCACAATTCGCGTGCTGCGCGACGAGCATTTGATCGCCAACTCGGCGGCGCGTGGGCAGCAGCTGATGGCGGGGCTGCGTGAGCTTCAGGCGCGCTATGCGGGGATCAGCGAGGTGCGCGGCCTGGGCTGCATGGTCGCGATCGAGTGCGTGGATGCGGCGGGACAGCCCGACGGCGCGCTAGCGAAGGCACTCACACAGGCATGCTTCGACGCCGGGCTACTGCTGCTGACCTGCGGCGCGTACGGGCAGGTAGTGCGCTGGATTCCGCCGCTGATCGTGACGAGCGCTCAAATCGACGAGGCACTGACGATCTTCGGTCACGCGCTCGAAGCGATCGGGGAGCGCGTGAGTGTGGCGGGGTGAGTGCAGCAGGATGATTGCTGCTAGACAATTGTAGGTCACTCAACAGCACATCTTCTTGTATATTGTTGATACCTGCTTTAGATAACCTTCCACTCGCACGGTCTTGTCATACCTTATGTGAGGAGGGAATCATGTTCCAAACACAACTACCGCCTGCTCAAGACTTTCCAACGCAAGCTAGTATCATTCTTGAACTACTCAAAACAGGATTGTCCCTTGGGTTGCTCATAGTAACGTGGCTTTTAGGGCAAAGAATTATCGCATTTTGGGACATTCGCAAAAAACAACAAGAGATTGATACAGCTGCTGCCGCACAATTCCAACAACTTTACGGCGACTTGAAGGAGGTGGCGCGTCTATGGCGCGAGGTATCGAAGATACAAGATCATCCCTTTTCTACTCCTCCTGACATCCGCTGGCAATTGCTCGTACGGGCAACCTCTGCGGAAGGACGATTTGAGGCAGTAGTTATGAAGCTCGCAACCGAGAGATTGTTAGAAGAAAAGGAAATTAAGAGCATTGGATTGTTTCGCCAAGCCAGCCAAGATCTCCGGGAGGCAATTCGTGAAGGTAGATCCTTGCCGGCAATTAGGTTCGGAGGTGGATACACCCTCTTTAACAATCTTGCTGCCGAGATCACTTGCCTTCTCGCAAATAATCGATCTACTAAAGCGCCAAGTCGGGAAGTAGCGCAGCAAAACTTAGACGCAATTGCAAAGATTGGATCAGCGGTATGGCGTAATGAAATTGGAAAATCTGAAAGTAGACTTCCTGCTAGTAACAAGTAATTATTTTCTCTGATGCCCAATTCTCAATGAGATCGAATAGTTTGTAACTGCGACGCATAATGTCCAACAAAACGAAATAATTAACAGCCTGTTTGCAGGCGTGTATCGCATACGCCTCACAGACCAGCGACGATCCTCAAAAGGAATTGTTTATGCAGACCACACCCACGCGCTCGATTCATCTCAAGACGCCAGTGCCTGGCCCCAAAAGCCGCGAGCTGCACCAGCGCCGTACACAGGCCGTGCCGGGCGGTCTCGGCAACGCCACGCAGATCGGTGTGGCGCGGGCTCACGGCGCGCTGATCGAAGATGTCGACGGCAACACGCTGCTCGACTTTGTCGGCGGCATCGGCGTGCTGGCGACGGGCCACACACCGCCCGCGATCGTCGAGGCGATCCAGCAGCAGGCCGCCGAGCTGCTGCATCTGTCGGCGCTGGTCGGCACGTACGAGCCATACATCGCGCTGGCTGAGCGGCTCAACACGCTGGTGCCGATCGGCGGACCGAACAAAACACTCTTCGCCAACTCGGGCGCGGAGTCGGTCGAGAACGCGGTCAAGATCGCCCGCGCTGCCACAGGACGGCCCGCGATCATCGCGTTCGAGGGCGGCTACCACGGGCGCACGCTGGGCACGCTCTCGCTAACATCCAAGTATGGCCTCTTCAAAAAGCAGTTCGGGCCGTTCCTGCCGGAGGTGTATCGCGCGTCGTTTCCCTACGTCTACCGGCTGGGCGGCGACGAGGCGCAGGCGGTCGAGACGACCTGGCAAGCCTTTGAGCGCGTACTGATCGCGCACGTCGATCCGTCAGATGTGGCGGCGATCATCATCGAGCCGGTGCAGGGCGAGGGCGGCTTTCTGCCGGTGCCGGCCGAGTTTATGCGCCGGCTGCGCGCTGTCTGCGATCGCCACGGTATCGTGCTGATCGCCGACGAGGTGCAGTGCGGCTTTGGGCGTACCGGCACACTGTTTGCGATCGAGCAGACCGGCGTCGAGCCCGACTTGCTGGTCTCGGCGAAATCATTGGCGGCGGGCTTGCCGCTCAGCGCCGTGACCGGACGCGCGCACCTGATGGACGCGCCGCATCTGGGCGGCATCGGCGGCACGTATGGCGGCAATCCGCTGGCCTGCGTGGCGGCGCTCAACGTGATCGATCAGATCGAGCGCGAGAACCTGTGCGGGCGTGCTCTGGCGATCGGTGGGATCATTCGCGAACGTGCGGCGGAGTGGCAGCGCGAGATCGAGATGGTGGGCGATGTGCGTGGTCTCGGCGCGATGCTGGCGATCGAGCTGGTCCGCGATCGCGGAACGCAGGAGCCGGCCGTAGAAGAAACGCTGGCCGTCGTCAAGCGCTGCGTCGAGAGCGGGCTGCTGGTGATGCGCGCGGGACTGTACTCCAATTGTATTCGCCTGCTCACGCCGCTGGTGATCACCGACGAGCAGCTGCACGAGGGGCTGGATGTGCTCGGCGGCGCACTGGCACACGTGGGACAGCAGATGATCAAAACATGACAGTTGTGATCGGCGGTAGACAAGCTGCGCTTTTAGCGTTGACAATCGATGGGCGAGGCTTTATCCTACTGTTAACAACTCATCGCTCAACCGATTGACGAGCAGCTCCCCAATACACATCTACTGTCGTCTCAGCATCGTCTCAGTGCATACACAGCGAAAGGAATGCCCCCGATGCACTCATTCCGTCGAATCAACTTTTTGATCGTCCTCGCCATTCTTCTGTCAAGCTTGAGCATCTCAAGCTCATACGCCGCCACCGGCACCACGCCGTACGTCAGCCTGCGCAAGCACACCAACACCGCCGACTTTGCCGGCAGCACGCTCAGCGGCGTCGAGATCGAAGATCGCAGCGGCGCGGCCGACATCAACCTGGCCGCCTCGGGGCTTTCGTTCGGCAGCAACAAAAAGCTCTACGGCGTCAAGAGCTACTGGTACGGCACGCTCGAATCGCCGGTGCTCGATGCCGCGCATCCCTTCGATACGGCGATCCCGTCGTGGAACGCGATCACGCCGGCGGGCACCTGGGTGCAGGTCGAGCTGCGCGTCTTCCGGCCGACCGACAACATCTGGACGGGCTACTACAACCTGGGCATCTGGGCCTCGGGCACCGAGACGATCGAGCGGCACAGCGTCAACGGCCAGAGCGATACCTACGGCTACGTCTCGACGGATACGCTGTTCCTGCGCGGCGCTCCCGCCTACACGCGCTACCAGTATCGCGTGACGCTCTTCACCACCGATCTGCGGGCCTCGCCGAGCGTGCGGCTGATCTCGGTGATGACCTCGGACTCGTACAAGGAAGCGGACGGCCTGAATATCGCCTCGGACCAGCAGGCGTGGGGCCGCGACATCAACGTGCCGATGCGCTCACAGATGATCTACAAGGGCGGCGGCGAAGTCTGGTGCTCGCCAACCTCGACCTCGATGGTGCTGGCCTACTGGGGCTATAGCGTGCCGGTGCCGGCAGCGGCCGACGCGACCTACGATTCTGTCTACGACGGCAACGGCAACTGGCCATTCAACACCGCCTGGGCCGGCAGCTACGGTTTGGAAGGCTATGTCACGCGCATGAGTTCGATGTCGCAGATCGAGGAGTGGATCAGCGCGGGCGTGCCGGTGATCATCAGCTATGCGTTTAGCGAGGGCGAGCTGCCGGGCGCGCCGATTGCCTCGACCGCCGGGCATATCATGGTTGTGCGCGGCTTCGACGCCAACGGCGACGTGATCACCAACGATCCCGCCGCCGCCTCGGATAGCGCCGTACGCATCGTCTATGACCGCGAGATTTTGGAGAACCTGTGGCTGTCGCACTCCGGCGGCACGGTCTACCTGATCTATCCCAAGGGCCACGCGGTCCCGACCGACAAGTCCAACGGCAGCTGGTAATCAGCCTCCAGCAAACACAGCGCGCGGCGGAGAATTTCTCCGCCGCGTGTGGTTTTAATCGGGAACATTTGTCAGGGCATATGTGATACGCCCCGCATAACGCACCGGGCGTGATACATCACGCCCCTACGAGGGATTCGCCCGCAGGTGTGGGCTCAGGCTGCCAGCCCAGCGCTTGCAGAAACGCGCTCATCTCCTCGGCGCTGCTCATCACGCGCCAGCCGCGCTGCGGATCGGCGAAGTTGTCGGCGACGGCGTTGGCGACCACCTGGCTCTGCGTGGCAGCGACAAAGAGCTGGCCCGCGAACTCCGGCGGCGGCATCAGGTTGGCGTTGGTCCAGGCCGTGGCCGCGCCGAGATTGACCCAGACCTGCTGCTCAACCGCCTGGCAAAACGCCTCGTCGTAGACCGCGTGATCGACGATCGCGTCGGCGACGACCTCCGCCGCGTGTGAGGCCGCGTTGGCTCCCTGCGCGATGCACGGATCGTTGAGGGCGTGCGCGTCGCCGAGGGCCAGCACCCACTTGCCGCCAGGCAGCTGGGCATAGCCGCGCCGCACAACCGGCGTGATCGCGCCCTGGATCAGATCCTGCGGCCGGGTAAGACCAAACTCATCGGGGTTGATGCGCTCATAGATCGGCGGCGCGTGCTGCTTGATCTTCTCCAGCAGCTGCGTCTCGAACGCCTGCGGATCGTCCTCGTAGCGCATGGTTGAGAAGATCTCGAAGTCACCGCCGGGAGCCGCCTCGCAGAAGATCGCGCTCTGGCGACCCTTGAACGAACGGATCGGAATCGCCGAGATTTCGCCGTGGCCGGGCACGATCGCGAAGGTGACACCCAGCGGCTCGGGATAGGTCACGCCCTTAAACAGACCACCGAACAGATGGCGCTGCGGCTCGCTGAACGGCGAGTGCTCCTCGACCTTGGGGAAGATCTCGGTCAGGCTGCCACGTCCCGAGGCGACCACAACCAGATCGTGCGTATCGGCCAAACGCGTGAGATCGGCGACGTCGAGCGTGCCATAGACCACGTCGACGCCACGATCAAGCAGATCTTCCAGCAGCTTGGCGTGATACAGCCGCATATCCACGACCTGCGCCGGCTGCGACAGATCGCCCCGGAACGCCAGCGGATACTCGCCCAGCACATTCACGTAGAAGCAAAACGCCCCAAAATCGGGCTCGTCCCAATAGTTGACGCTCAGCGCTCGCTCGCGCTCCCGTGTCGGCCCAAAGCGCGTCACAACGCTTGATAGCCTGCCGGCCAGTTGCTCCTCCGGCGTTCGCTCGGCATACAACGTCACGGACACGCCCCGCTGCTTCAGCAGCAGGCTGAGATGCAGGCCCGCAATGCCTGCTCCGACGATTCCAATCGATGTCACGGTGGATTCCTTGCCCTAAAAAATGATGTGAATCGATCGCGGATGCCGGGCACAGCGGCGAGAATCCGGCCCATCACCTGCTTTCGAGTAGAGAATCGAGCGCCGACAGGATTGCGTCGGGTCGTAGAGGCAGCGTTGTGATCTGCGGCGCGTCGAGTGGTAGCGCGCATTGTACCGCATTTGCAATCGCTGCGGGGATCGGAATTACGCCTCCTTCGCCAACACCTTTCACGCCGGTCAGCGAAAACGGCGACGGCGTTTCCAGGTGCAGCATCTCGATCGACGGCACATCGGCGGCGGTCGGCACCGGATACTGGCGCAGATTCGTCACCAGCGGCCGTCCATCGTCGGTGTAGCGCAGCTCCTCGTAGAGCGTCGCGCCGATGCCCTGCACCGCGCCGCCGCGAATCTGGCCCTCCACGATGCGCGGGTTGATCTGCGGGCCGCAGTCGTGGCCGTAGACCATCCGCCGCAGCTGGATCTGTCCGGTCGCGGGCAGCACCTCGACGATCGCGACGGCCACGCCGTAGGAGACGGCCAGGCTGGGCGGCTCGTAGGACTGCGTGACCTCAAGGCCGGGCTCCATGCCGGCAGGCAGATTCACGATCAGATAGGCGGCGCGGGCAATCTCGGCGATCGTCACGCGCCGGCCGGGAACGCCACGCACGGCAAAGCCGCCCGACCCCAGCTCAAGATCGGCCTCGTCAGCCTCCAGCAGATGCGCGGCGATCTTCCGCATCTTCTCGCGGATACGTCCGGCAGCCAGCTTGGTCGCCGCTCCCGTGACGCCGGCACCGCGACTGGCTCCGCTGCCATAGCCCGCGTAGCCGCTCAGCAGCGTGTCGCCGCAGGTAACATTGATGTCAGCCAGCTGCACGCCTAGCTCATCGGCGACGATCTGCGCCAGCACCGTGTCGATGCCCTGGCCCATCGGCGTTTGATTGCTGAAAACGCGCACATGTCCCGACAGCTCGACGCGCACAATCACCGTGTCGAAGCCGGAGTCCTGGCGACCGACCAGCGGCACCAGCCACGACGGCGCAAAGTTGGTGCCTTCGATGTAGGAGGCGATCCCGACGCCCAGCATTCCGCCTTGCGCGCGGCTCTCGGCGATCTGTTGCTTCACGTCGTCATAGCCGATCTTCGTCAGCGCCAGATCCAGCAGCTCGGCGTAGCGTCCACTGTCGAGCATCACGCCGGTCGCGCAGGCGTAGGGCATCTCGTCAGGCGCGACAAAATTGCGGCGGCGAATTTCGGCGGGATCGAGGCCCAGGCGCGCGGCGGCGATGTCGAGCGAGCGCTCCAGCGCAAAGTTGGCCTCGGGCTGTCCAAAGCCGCGATAGCCACCGCTCGGCGTTTTGTTGGTCACCACGCCCAGCACATCGATCGCGCAGTGGCCGACTTTGTAAGGACCGCACAGCACAACGCCGGTCGTCGTGGCGGTTGAAATGCTCGACACATACGGCGACGCGCCGCAGTCGAAGAGCACACGCGCTCGCAGGCCGGTGATCGTGCCGTCGCCGCGAAAACCGATCTCATACTTGACGGCAATATCACGCGCGTGCGCCATCGCCAGCAGCGACTCGTTGCGATCTTCGATCCAGCGCACGGGACGGCCCAGCCGCAGCGCGAGATAGGGAATCAGCGTTTCCTCGATGTAGGCGAAAGCTTTGGCGCCAAAGCTGCCGCCCAGCAGCGGCGCGATCACGCGGATGCGGTGCTCGGGCAGGCCCAGCGTCTGCGAGATCGCGGTGCGCACCTGATGCACAACCTGCGTCGACGACCAGACCGTCAGCGATTCGGTGCCGGGATCGTAGGCCGCCAACACGCCGCGACATTCCATCGACAGCGGCGCGACCCGCTGCGTGATAAAGGTTTCGGCGACGATCGTATCGGCGTCCGCCAGCGCCTGCGCGGCATCGCCGGCGATTGTTTGGGTGCTGGCAACGACGTTGTCGGGCCAATCGGGGTAGAGTCGCGGCGCATCGGGAGCCAGCGCAGCCTCGGGATCGATCACGACCGGCAGCGGCTGATACGCGACGCGGATCAGATCGCGCGCATCCTCGGCGATAAATGGATCGACCGCGACGACGACCGCCACCGGCTCGCCCACGTAGCGCACCACATCGATCGCCAGAGGGCGCGTCTCGGGATCGCGCTGTCCCGCAAACGCAAAGCTACAGACCTGAGGCTGGATCACATCCACGATCTCCGCGCCGGTCAGCACCTGCTTTACGCCGGGCAGAGCACGCGCCGCCGCCGTATCGATCGACTTGATGCGCGCGTGCGGCTCCGAGCTGCGCAGAATCGCGACGTGCAGCTCGCCGGGCTGATGGACGTCGGCGAGATAGATCGCCTGCCCGCGCACCGAGCGCTCGGCGTTGAGCGTGGCGACAGGCTTACCGACGTAGGTCTGATCAATGGTTGCCATGCTCGCCTCCCTGGCCTGGGCCGCTCACCACGTCTTCGACGGCATCGATCAGCACCTGGTAGCCGGTGCAGCGACAAATATTGGCCGCCAGGCGCTCGCGAATCTCGTCGCGATCCGGCCTGGTTCCGTGGCGCGACTCCTCGACCAGCTCGGTAGCCAGCACCAGAAAGCCGGGCGTGCAAAAGCCGCATTGCAGCGCCTGATGCCGGACAAACGCCGACTGAAGCTCGCTCAGCGCGCCGTTCTGCGCCAGGCCCTCGACGGTGGTGATCGTACGGCCGGCAGCCTGGACCGCGTAGATCAAGCACGATCGAACCGCGCGACCATCGAGCAGCACGTTGCACGCGCCGCACACGCCCTGCTCACAGGCGATATGCGTCCCGTTGAGCGCCAGCCGATCCCGCAGCAGATAGGCCAGCGTCATTCGCGGCGGCACTGTTTCGCTGATCTGCTCGCCGTTGACCGTCAGCGTGATTGTCTCGTCGTCGAGGGCGGTGTCAGTAGATTGGGCAACGCTCATAGCTGCTTACCTTTCATCAGATCCGCGAATGCGCGCTCAAGCGTGCGGCGCACCAGCGTTGTCGCCACGCGGCGTTTGTACGCGCCCGAGGCGCGGAGATCGTCGGGTGGATTGAGGCCGCTGGTGCAAGCCTGCGCCGACGCATCCAGCAGCGCTGCCGTGGGCGCGGAGCCGACCAAAACCTCGGCGGCAGCTTGTGAGACCAGCAGCGGCCGGTCGGCCACACCGCTCAGCCCGATCTCGACGCGCTCACAGCGATCGTTCTGCATCTCGACTACCGCCATCACCGCGACGATCGCCGCATCGCCGTATGCCCGCAGCGTCAGCTCCTCGAACTGCACCGCCGTGTGATTGCCGGTGACCGGAAAGCGCACCTCGGTGAGCAGCTCGTCCTGCGCCAGCGCGGTGGTGAACGGCCCGCAAAACAGCTCACGTCCGGCGATCTCACGAGTGCCGCGCGTCGATCGCGCCGTCACGCTGCCGTCGAGCGTGACCAGGGCCAGCGGCAGCTCGGCGACCGGATCGGCGTAGGCGATGCTGCCGCCGACCGTGCCGCGATTGCGCGTCGGCACCGAGCCGATATGCTTGAGCACGGTCGCCAGCACGGGGACCGACTTCAGCAGCGGATCGCGCTCAAGCTCACGCTGCGACGTGCCCGCGCCGACCGCCAGCAGCTCCTTGCGGCGATGGACATAGCGCAGCTCCTCGGCGCGACCGATGTCGACCAGCACGCGCGGCCGAACCAGGCGCATATTCAAGAGCGGAGCCAGACTCTGCCCACCGGCGATCAGCCTGGCATCCGCGCCAAAGCCGGCCAGCTCCGCGCAGACCTCCGCGACCGACGACGGGGCGACATACGTGAAATGCGATGGTCTCATGCAGCGATCCTCCTGGTGCTGCCACGCCGCAGCAGATCGCGGAGTCGTGGCGTTCAAACAGACTCGTTGGTTGGGGGGTGATAAGTTTGGAAAAAGAGTCGCTACATCCATCAGGGCGCAAGGCATCGCCCAGGACACGAGAAACATGCAGAAGCGCCGCTACAGCTCGCGATACGTGGGATTAGACCAGACCAGCAGCGCCGCGTCGTCGCCCAGCTCGGCGTCGTGGAGATAGCCGCGCAGGATGCCGCGCAGCTCGAAGCCGTTGCGCAGCTGCACGCTCAGCGTAGGATCGAAGATCTCGCCCGCCGCGACACGCGCCACGTAGACATCGACCGGCATCTGCTCGCGGTAGTGCCGAAAGCCCGGCATCATCCCGCCGATGATCTGGCCGCGCAGGTTGAGCCGCTGCACCAGCGCGTGACGCGCCGCGTACAACTGCCGCGCCAGGCCCTGGCCGCGATACGCGGGCGCCACGCACAGATCCGCGCCGTAGAGCCACTGGCCCTGCGGATCGTGGTGCGTGAAGAAGCCGCCGCCGATGATCTCGTCGAAGGTGTGATCGGGATGCGCGAAGTCGTAGTCGATGCGAAACGTGGCGGTCATGCCGACCGGCCGCTCGCCGTCCAGCGCGACGAGCTGGCCCTCAGGAAAGCGCTGAAGGTGGGCGGCGATATGCTCACGGCGCAGCCAGTGCGACGGATCGAGCGTGGGATAGGCGAGCTGCTGCAAAGCTTCCAGCGCGGCGGCGTGCTCAGGCCGGGTGTTGGTGATCGCGATCATTGGGCGTTGCAAGCGCCTTCCGGCAGCCTGTCCTGATGGAGATGCTCCCGCTATTGTACAGAGCATCCGCCATGCACGTCAACGCCCAGGATCGTTAGCTAGATCGCCTCGGCCAGCGGCGATTCCGGCTCCCTCTGCCGGTCCATCTCGCGCAGCGCCGGATTGATCAGCAGGCTGAGCGTGGTGATCAGGTAGAGCGAGCCCAGCGCCAGCAGCACCGGCCGTAGTCCGACCCACTCCAGCGCGTAGCCGGTGAGCAGCACGCCCAGCGGCATCGCCAGAAACGCGCCAGCGGTGATTGTGCCGAAGACTCGCGCGCGCATCGCGGAGGGCACACGCTCATACTGGACTGTGGCCAGAATCGGGTTGAGCGATCCGGCGGCGATACCGGCCAGCGCGTGCAACACCAGCAGCACCGGCAGCGGCGGAAACAGCGCCAGCACCCAGAAGCGCAGCCCGACGACGATAAACGACACGGCGAAGGTCAGCCGGCGCGGCAGCCGATGCCCGATCGCGCCGAAGATCAGCGCGCCCGGGACCGCCGCGCCGCCAAAGGTCGCGATCAGCAGGCCCAGAGCCAGCGCGCTGCCGTACAGCTCCTTGACATAGACCGGCATCGCCACCGACGAGAGCGACACGTCCAGAAAATTGGTGATCATCACGCTG
>DASWTQ010000512.1:0-11737 GCA_036402055.1 Herpetosiphonaceae bacterium | reverse complement strand
AGCTGATCGATCATTTGCTTGAGAGCGCGCGCCTTGAGTCCGGCCAGGCCACGATCCGCAACCGGCCCGTCGCGCTGGACGAGGTGGTCGAAACGGCGTTGGAGCTGACGCGTCCGCTGATCGCTCAGCGCCAGCAGGAGGTAGTGATTGAGCTGCCCTACCCGCTGCCGATGATCTCCGGCGATGCGCCGCGTTTGACGCAGGTGCTGGTGAATCTGCTGGCCAACGCCAACAAATTCGCCCCGACCGGCTCGACAATCCAGATTGGCGGCAGCGTCGACGCGGCAACCGTGACGCTGTGGGTGCAGGATCAGGGGCCTGGATTACCGCCGCAGGCCGGTTCGTCGCTCTTCGGGCGCTTTGTGCGCTCCACCGCCGAGGAGCCCGAGCAGAGCGGCGTGGGGCTCGGCCTGTGGATCACCAAGTCGATCGTCGAGCGGCACAGCGGGCGGATCGAGATCCAGAGCAGCGGCAGCGGAACGCGCATGTGCATCATTTTGCCCCAGGAGCAAACCTATGAAAATATTGGTCGTTGACGACGATCTTGAGCTACAAGGCTTGATCAGCTTTGCGCTACGCCAGGCGGGCTATCTGGTGGTCGGCGCCTCCGACGGGCCGGGCGCGATCGATATGTTTGATCGCGAGCAGCCCGATCTGGTGATTCTGGATGTTAATCTGCCGGGATTGAGCGGCTTTGAGGTTTGCCGGCGGATTCGCGAGGAGGCCACCACGCCGATTATGATGCTGACGGTGCGCAGCAGCGAGGAAGATACTGTACAAGGGCTGGATCTCGGCGCCGACGATTATCTGACCAAGCCGTTCAGCCCGCGCACGCTGCTGGCGCGCGTTCGGGCGCTGCTGCGCCGCGTCGAGATCGAGCGGCCGGCACCGCTTACGGCGGGCGATCTTCAGCTCAACGTCGAGGATCAGACCGCCCGCATCGGCGCGCACCCACCGATCCGGCTGACCAATCTCGAATTCCGGCTGCTGCAATATCTGCTGGCCAATGCCACACGCACTATTCCCACGGACCGGCTGACCAACCACGTCTGGGGCTATCGCGGCCTCGGCGATAAGCAGCTGCTCAAGCAGCTTGTGCATCGTCTGCGCCAGTCGATCGAGCGCAACCCGACCGAGCCGCAGTACATCATCACTGTGTCCGGGATTGGCTACATGCTTCAGCCGAGCGGCGAGGGATAAGGATCAGGCCCTCACCCCCGCTGCTAGCGCAGCACCCCCTCTCCCACTGCCGTAGGCGAGGGGGAAGAGATGAAGCGATAAAGGTTGACAAAATCGTCAAGATTGGTGTTGTGATATTGATTTCAGGGCGTGATAAATCACGCCCCTACGGATCATTCATTTACCCCATATTGTAAAGCGTTTACCCGAGATTCTCGGCGGCTCTCCCTTTTGTTCTCTTGTTCCTTTGTTCTTTCGTTAGGTTCTAGGTTCTTGGTTCTTCTCCTACGGCCTCCACGCCGGGCTCGTTCCTTCTTTGGTGAGCTGGCTGGGCTCGGCTGAGTCGCCGGTGAGCGAGAGCAGCCACAGGCCCGACAGATCTGGATCGGAGCGGCTCTCTTTTTGAAAGACCAGCGATTGATCGTCAGCTGACCAGTCGAGCGCCCAGATCTCGCGATTGGTGAACAGCTCGTCGAGCGCGGTCTGCGCGCTGCCAAGGTCCAGCGTCGCGATGCCGGTGTTGATCTGCGGGCTGCAATCCTGGGCGGTGATCAGCGCCAGACGCGGCTGTGTGTGAGCAAACGTCGCCTGGTAGACGCACGCGGTCGGCGCGTAGTCAAGGCTGAGATCGGTCGTTGTGTTGGCTGCCAGATCGATCACAAAGGCGTTGTAGCCGCGACCACAGTTGATCGACAGCGCGATCTGCGTCTCCTGGGCGGCGCTCAGATGCACCGGCGTACACAGGCCGCCGGGCTGCGTGTAGACGATCGTCTCGCCGCCCGACGCATCGCGCTTGATCACCTCGATCTCGGTCTCTTCGCCCTGCTGGTGACGCGCATAAAAGAGCGTGCCGTCGCGCGCATAGGCCGGATGCAGATCGTTGGCCTGATTGTCGGTGATGCGCGTCAGCCCGGAGCCGTCGGCGCGAATCGTCGCGATCTCAGGATTGCCGTCGTACATGCGCGTAAACGCCAGCGTCTGCCCATCCGGCGACCAGGAAGGATCGCTGTTTTCGCCCTCGGTTGTCAGCTGCCACGTGCCGCCGCTTGCGAGATCGAGCAGCCAGATGTTGTTCTCCTTGACATACGCGATCTGGTCGCCGGAGTCATCGGCAGCGGCTGTCTCGGTCTCAGCCGGAGCGCTGGTCTCGGCAGTGCTGGTCTCAGCCGGCGCGGCACTCGGTGTGACCGCTGCGATGGTCGGCGTGGGCTGCGGCGCGGCGGCTGCGCTTGGCTGCGCTGGCTGCGTGGTTGTCGGCTGCTCGGCGGGCGCGGCAGGACCGCCACAGGCTACCAGCAGCGCCAGCATCATCAACGATAGGCCGCGAATGCAAACTGATCGGGGGGCGAAAAACGTTGATCGTCGGACGTGCAAAACGAAGCTCTCCTTAACTTGATGTTCTTGGCGAGGCCCTCACCCCGGCCCTGCGGGCAAACAAACGAACAAAGGAACAAACGAACAAAGAGGCAGTAATATTTTTTTGTTCCCTTGTTCCCTTGTTCTCTTGTTCTTTGTTCTTTGTTCTCTGTTAGGTTCTTGGTTCTTCGATTCAGACAAAAGGACACAGCCTGCGGTGCAAGCCGTGTCCCTCCACGCTGAGATCGATCGAGCTACTGCGCGCGCTCCGCCGCTTTGGTGAGCGCCCGCTTGGTCAGCACCTGCGTCAGATGGGCGCGGTACTCCTCCGACGCGCTAATGTCACCGATGAAGTCCAGCCCGCTCGACGCCTGAGCCGCAGCAGCCGCGATGTTGTCGGACGAGGACTGCTGGTTGAGCAGCTGATTCTCGGCGGCTGTGGCGCGCTGCGCCTTGGGACCGGCTCCGGTCACCGCGATCCGGCACGCCGCGATGTTGCCGCCGTCGTCCAGCTGCACGAGCGCCGCCACGCCCACGATCGCGTAGCCCGACGCCGGATGTTTGAACTTTTCGTAGGCCATGCCGACCTTGCCCGACATCTGCGGAACCGTGATCTCGGTCAGCAGCTCGCCCTCGTCTAGCGCACTCTGAAGCATGTCCACGAAAAAGTCATCGATCGCGATCGTGCGCTCGCCGTTGGGGCCGACTGCTTTGATGTCTGCGCCCAGCGCCAGAACCACGGCCGTCATATCGGCGGCGGGATCAGAGTGGGCGAGCGCACCGCCGATCGTGCCACGGTTGCGCACCTGTGGATCGCCGATGTTCTTGGCGCACTCGACCAGCATCGGCACGCGCTGCGCCAGCTCCGACGAGGTTTCAAGCTCATGGTAGGTAGTGTACGCGCCGATCGTGACCGAGCCGTTGGCGCGAATGCCTTTCAGCTCCGGGATCTTGCCGATGTCGACCAGCATCGCCGGCGACGCCAGCCGCAGCTTCATCGTCGGCAGCAGCGAGTGGCCGCCGGCCAGCACCTTGGCCTCGGGATTCCGGCTGAGCAGATCCAGCGCCTCCTGGATCGTCGTGGGCGCGGCATATTCAAAATCGCTAGGAAACATGGTTCCTCCTGTACGGAGAACGGAGAACCAAGAACCAAGAATCTAACGGTAGCTTCGGCTTGGTTCTAGGTTCTAAGTTCTAGGTTCTTTGATGAATCGCCCGCCACACTTTCTCGGCGGTGTACGGCATGTCGAGATGGCGAATACCGAGATGCGACAGCGCATCCACGACGGCGTTCGAGACGCACGCGCCCGAGCCGATCGTTCCGGCCTCGCCCGCGCCCTTGACGCCCATCGGGTTGACCGGCGACGGCGTTTCGGTGCGATCCAGCTCGTAGCTCGGCACCATATCGGCGCGCGGAATCGCGTAGTCCATCAGCGAGCCGGTCAGCAGCTGGCCGTTCTCGTCGTAGACCGCGCCCTCGTAGAGCGCCTGCGCCAGGCCCTGAGCGATACCGCCGTGAATCTGGCCCTCCACGATCAGCGGATTGATCACGCGGCCCACATCGTCGACCGCGACGTAGCGCAGGATACTCACCTTGCCGGTCTCGGGATCGATCTCGACGGTGCTGATATGCGTGCCGAACGGGAACGTACAGTTGGGCGGATCGTAGTAGGTCGTCTCGTCCAGGAACGGCTCCATGCCCTGCGGCAGATCGTAGGCCACGCTGGCCTGAAGCGCGATCTCCTGGATCGTCTTGACCGCGTCGGGAGCGCCGCGCACAAACGCCTTGCCGTCCTCGAAAACAATATCTTCTTCCGCCGCTTCGAGCATATGCGCCGCCAGCCTGCGCGCCTTCTCTTTGATCTTGGTGACGCTCTTGTGGATCGCCGTGCCGCCGACCGCCGCCGAGCGCGATCCGTAGGTGCCGTAGCCAAACGGCGTGCCCTGCGTATCGCTGTGCTCGACCATCACGTCCTCGTAGGGAACGCCCAGCTCATCCGCAACCAGCTGCGCGAACGTGGTCTCGTGGCCCTGGCCGTGCGGCAGTGAGCCAGTCGTGACTACGACTTTGCCGGTCAGATGGACCTTGACGTTGGCGCTTTCCCACAGACCGGCGCCCCAGCCCTCACCGGCCAGACCGATCCAGGCGCTCGGCGCAACGCCGCAGACCTCGCAGTACGAGACCACGCCAATACCGAGCAGCCGGCCCTCCTGCCGCGCGGCCTCCTGCTCCTTGCGAAAGCCCTGGTAATCGATCAGCTCAAGCGCGCGATCGAGCGCCGGCTCATAGTTGCCGCTGTCGTAGGGCAGCATGCCCAGACCGGTGTCGTAGGGGAAGTCCTCGGGCTGAATAAAGTTCGTGCGGCGAACCTCAGCCGGATCGAGACCGGCCTCGTCGGCGAACAGATCCAGCGCCCGCTCGATCACATAGGTCGCCTCGGGCCGCCCAGCGCCGCGATACGCATCGACCATCGCGGTATTGGTGTAGACGCCGTCGACCTCGCAGAAAATGCCGGGGATCTTGTACACGCCCGAGAGCATACGGCCGTACAGAGTCGTCGGGATGCCCGGCGCGATCGTTGAGCAGTAGCCGCCGAGATTGGCGTAGGTGTGCACGCGCAGCCCGGTGATCTTGCCGTCACGCGTCCCGGCAACCTCGATGTCGGTGATATGATCGCGGCCCTGAGCGGTTACCGCGCAGTTCTCGCGCCGCGACTCGATCCACTTCACGGGAGCGCCGACCTGCTTGGCGGCAAAGAGCAGCGCCGCCATCTCGGGATACAAGAAGATCTTGGCGCCAAAGCCGCCGCCGACATCGGGAGCGATACAGCGCATCTTGTTTTCGGGAATGCCCAGCACAAACGCCGTCAGCAGCAGACGCATCACGTGCGGCGCCTGGTGCGACATCCACTCGGTGTACTCGCCGGTTGCCGGACTGTACTGCGCGATGTAGCCGCGCGTTTCCATCGGCGTTGCGATCAGGCGCTGATTACGAATGCGCTGCTTGACCACGATTTCCGCGCTGTCGATCGCCTGGGCAGCGGCCTGCTCATCGCCGCAGATCCAGTGGAAGACCACATTGTTGGGCGCGTTCTCGTGCAGCTGCGGCGCGCCTTCCTCCGTCGCCTGCTCGGCGTCGACAACCACGTCGAGCGGCTCGTAGTCGACCTCGACCAGATCCAGCGCGTCGTAGGCGATGTACGGCGACTGAGCGATCACCATCGCCACGCCCTCGCCGACAAAGCGCACGGTATCGACGGCCAGCGCGCGCGGCGTGTTGATGTTGCTGGCGGTGCCACGGCCGGGAGCCCAGGCGCAGGGCAGCGGATTCTGCTCTTTCGCGATCTCCTCGCCGGTGATCACTGCGACCACGCCGGGCAGCTTGAGCGCAGCCTCCGCGTTGATGCTGTTGATCCTGGCGTGGGCGTAGGGCGAGCGCACGATCGCCGCGTGGAGCATACCCGGCAGCTTGATGTCGTCGACGTAGTTGCCTTTCCCGGTGATCAGCCGGGGATCTTCGCGCCGTTTGAGCGCCTGCCCGAACATTTTGGTAGGTGCGTCTGCGGTTGCCATTAGCTTCTCCCCTCGCCCGCCGGCGCGTCATCGCTGACGCCGGCATTCTCGCTTTGCCACTCTTCGACAGTCTCCGGGTGCTCGGGTGCGCCCTCGTCGCGCTGAGGATGCTCTAGCTCGGCGGGTGTCTCGGGCGTTTCCGGCTTGGCCTGCTCATGCATCGCGTGGCCGTTCGAGCCGCTGCCGTTGAGCTGCCCGGCCGCGTACTGCACCGCCCGCACGATGTTCTCGTAGCCGGTGCAGCGGCACAGGTTGCCCTCCAACGCGTGGCGAATCTCGGCCTCGCTGGGATTGGCATTCTGCTGGAGCAATGCCGACGCCGACATGATCATGCCGGGCGTGCAAAAGCCGCACTGGAGACCGTGCTTCTCCCAAAAGCCCTGCTGCATCGGGTGATAGGTGTCGCCCTTGGCCAGGCCCTCGATCGTGGTGACCTCGGCGCCATCCGTCTGAACCGCTAGCAGCGTGCAGCTTTTCACACTTTGTCCGTTGACGTGAACAACGCACGCGCCGCATTGGGAGGTGTCGCAGCCGACATGCGCGCCCGTAAGATTGAGGTACTCGCGCAGGTAGTGCACGAGCAACAATCGTGGTGGAACGTTGTGCTGGTAACTTCTGCCGTTGACCGTCACCGAAATCTCCACGTTGACCTCCTTTGGTCTTGCCCGAAGTCTAAGAGGGCTACGCCGTTCTCACGGAACAGCGGTAGGGGCGTGGCCGGTTGTCGCAGGGGGAGAGTTGAACGTGCGTCTGGGCTGAGCGCGGGGAAGCTCGCTCAACGTACGTTTGATCAAACGTACGTCGCATCTCGCGCACGAGATGCAGCAAGATCCGCGTGTGCTCCGAACATTGAGCCTGGCGATCTCTGGAAGAGGATCTGTCGAGCCATAGTCCTGCCTCGTCTGCTATGCGCGCTATTGGGCCGTGAGCGCGCCATGCTCAGCTAGCCGGAATAGCGGATGGCTCCCTGGAATAAAACTACACCTATTATATCCCGAAAAGCACCCGCGCCGCGAACAGGACGGCAAGGAGCAGCAGTACGGCGGCAATGACCACCGTACATGTCGCGATCGTAGCTGCTTGAGAGTCGTGCTTCATGTTGCTGGCCTTTGCTCAGGGAAACTGCCCAGGCGCGCTAGTAGTCCTCGGTATGCTCGCTATCACGAAAAACTTCTTGCTGGCCGCAGCTCGGGCATTCGTAGGTTTCGACCCGCTCCTGGCTCACGACGACATTCTGCTGCCCGCCAAAAAGGCTCGGCCGTCCATGACCATTCACCCGCAGCGGCTGCATGCCCAGCGACTTCAACGGCGTGCCGCAGCGTGAGCAGAGCAGCGGCTTGAGATCCTGCGGCTCAGACGGCTGCGCCAGGAACACGTCGAGCAGCTCCTGGGGAATCGGTCGCGGACGCATCACCCTGCGATCGACCCAGGCCCACAGCGCCTCCGCCGACGCCACCAGCTTGTTATCCGATTGCCGCCGGATCTCGTAGCAGCGCGTCGAGCGCGGGCCGCGCATCTCCTTGACCCAGGTGGTGATGGTCAGCGTATCACCGGCCACCGCCGGCAGACGGTAGTCGATCTCCATTTTGCGCAGAATAAACACGCCGCCCAGCTGCTCGTAGCGCTCAAACGTCACCCCGAGCTGCTCCGAGTGCTCGATCGCCGCCTGCTCAAGGTAGTGTAAATACACGGCATTATTGACGTGTCCGAGCGCATCCATCTCATAGTGCCGCACGCGCAGGGTAATCGTGAAGCGTTCCATGGTGATTAACCGCTATCCTTGCTCAACCCGTTGTGCAAGTTCTTTCATGCCCTGGTTAATCAAAAGCTTGGCCGCGCCCTCGATCAAGCGCTGGCCCACACTGGCGATCATTCCGCCGACCTGCACATCGCCGCTGTAGCGCAGCAGCGTCTGGTTTGGAGCTTCCTCTGTCAGCTCAAGCGTGCCCTCGCCCTTGACATGCCCGGGCTTGCCGCGCCCATCGCCGATCAGCCGGTAGCCTGTGGGCGGATCGATGTCCGTCAGCCTGACCGTGCCTGTGTACTCGCCTTTGATCCCAGCCACACCGATCTTGGCCACACCTTTGTACGTATTCGGCTCAACCTCTTCAAGCGATTCGACGCCGGGGATCAGCGTGCGCAGTGCTTCAATGTCGATGAGCGTCGCCCATACTTTCTCGCGTGGGGCGTTGAAGGTGTGAGATCCCGAAAGCTTCATTGCGGTCTCCGGGTTTGTTTAGTAGGTTGAAACAGAAGTAGCTCAAACGCTGGCTATGCCGCGCCGGTTACTGGGTGTATCGTACTTCACTTTCGGATCTAGCGTCAAATAGTAAATAATTCCTTTAAACGCTTGGCTACTCTGAATCTCCCGCAATCATACTACGAATACATAAAAGCGCTAGCGGCACAGCACGTGCATCAGCCTGGGCAGAGCCGACGATGGAGGAGAGTATGGCTGAGGTGCCGGAGGTTGAAACGATCGTGCGCGACTTGCGCAGCGCGGTAGTAGGCCGGATGATCTGCGGAGCAGAGGTGCTTCAGCCCGAGGCTGTACGCTTTCCGGCGCCTGCCGAATTTGTCGAATTTTTAACAAAACGCGAGATTCTGGCGGCAAATCGGCGTGCCAAATATATTTTGCTGCCGCTCTCCGGCGATCTGCTGCTGGCGATCCATTTTATGCTCTGGGGAACGCTGACGCTCACGCCACGCACCGCGCGCCGTCCCGCCGAAACCTTGATCGTCTGGCACCTGGACCGCGACGAAGAGCTGCGGCTGCTCGATACGCTGGGCTACGCGCGCGCCGCTGTGGGTGCTCCCGCTGAGCTGGCCGAGCGTCTGGATCTCGACTCGCTCGGTCCTGAGGCGCTCGACCCGGACTTTAGCGTCGCGGTGCTGGCGCGACAGCTTGCTAAGCGGCGCGGCGCGATCAAGACAGTGCTGCTCAACCAGCGCGTGCTGGCCGGTCTCGGCAACCGCGATGCCGACGAAAGCCTGTGGCTGGCCGGAATCGATCCGCAGCGCACGCCGGCCTCGCTCAGCGGCGACGAGCTAGCGCAGCTCCACGACGCGATCTGCGCTGTGCTTGAGGAAGGCATCGAATTGCGTGGCACCCAGCGCGATCTGTTTGGCCGCAAGGGCCGCGCCAGGCATCAGCGCAATATCTTTGAGCGCACCGGACAGCCCTGCCCGCGCTGCCACACGCCGATCCAGCATCTGAAGCTCGGCGGTCGCAACACACACTATTGCCCAACCTGCCAGCACTAGCAGGATGCTCGAACGATCATCCAGCAGCTGCCCGATGGATCATCCACCGAGCAGCCGTAGCAACTGAGCAGACAGCGTTATCTAGCGTCGGAAAATCTCGTAGATTGCGCCGTTGGACAGTGAAACCACGTACAGATTACCGTTCGGCCCGGTCCTGATGTCCGTCGCCACACCGAAGTTCCGGCCGATCAGCAGGGTCTCGCTCTCGGTAATCTCATGCTTGGCTAGATTGTCGGCGACACGGTCGTTCAGCCGTCGATCTTCCGTGCCGATCTTGCGGCGGTTACCGATCACATTAAAGTGGAAGAGGTAGCCGCCTTCCAGCTGCGGCGTGGCAGCGCCCACGAACAGATCGCCCTGTAACTTCGGACCCAGGGCCTGGCTGTCCACAAAGCCAATGCCACCTGGCGCGACCTCCCACTTCCAGCTGAACTCGGGATCGCTGTAGTGTGCGCCGGGAAGCATGAAGAGCCGTGAAAGCGCCGCTTGCGGCGTGTCGGCGAGGTTGCTCGGCGGCCAGCGGATCTGCTGTAGCGCCTGTTGCCCGAAGGTCGTCTCGATCTGCTTGAACTGAGCAACCCGCTCCACCGGCCCTGCAATCTGAATCCAGCCGCCGTTCATCCCCGGCTCAACCAGATTCAGCTCGCTGAACGAGTCGTCGCCGTTTTCCTGGAGCCAGAGCCGGCCCGACAGCGGATCGACGGCCATACCGATGCTGTTGCGGTGACCATAGGAAAAGATCTTCTGAATATTGGCTCCCACCTCGCCGCCCATTGATGCACCAGCGGCGAAGAATGGATTATCGGCTGGCGCGCTGCCGTCGTCGTTGAGGCGCAGAACCACACCGCTAAGATGCGCGTTGTCAGGCGCTGGCCCGCCGAACTGATCGTCAGGCACGGTCGCTCCCGGACAGGTCGCGGTTGGACCACAGGGCAGATTCTGTAGCCAGCCGCGCCGTCCGAGATCGCCGATGAAGATGTAGAGCTTGCCGTCGGCGCCAAAGGTGATCACGCCGCCATCGTGATTGCCGCGCGGCGGCTGTCCCGCATCCTCCTGCAAGGCGCGTATGCGAATCAGGTTGCGATCAAGGGTGAGCGTCGAGCCATTCCACACAAAGCGATCCACGCGATTGCCCAGCAGCGGCGTTTCGCTGAGCACGCTGGTATCAGCGCCCGTGGTACTCTCGGTCCAGTACAGGTAGACGCCGGGATTAGCCGGGAAATTGGGATGCAGCGCCAATCCCAGCAGGCCGCGCTCCGAGCCAAAGTTTACCGCCAGATCCAGCACCGTGCCCTGGATCGTCCCGCCCACAACGCGCTGGACGCGGCCGGTATTCTTCTCGATCACCAGGGCGTCGTTTGCGCCCAGGAAGGCCATGCTTACCGGGGTGACGAGGCCGCTGCTGACCAGCCGCACCCCCAGCCCTCGACGCAGCATCTCCGGGCCGCTCGTCTGTGCCGCCGTTGGCATGCTCGATCCTGCGACGATGATCAGGGCGAGTGTGGTCAGTACGCCGATCAGATTCCTACGAACTCCTTTGTACGCCATAAGGACCTCCTCCTTATCCGCTCGTCATGCCGGCGACGAGCAGCTACCCAAACACCACGTCATCTGCTGGTAATGCTGGTGCGCTAAGCCAGGAGGCGTCAAGGGCGAGGATGAGCTGGCAGAGAAGTTGACACCCCGGTACGAGTATCCTGTTCTGAGCCGACTGCGTACTGATCATCACACAGCCGATCGCTGTGTCTCTACAATTGGGTACGTAAGAAGCGCCGGGTTTACATCTTTTTGATCGTATCCGACAGGACCCGCACAAGCAGCGGCACGTTCCGCAGCGGCGCGGGACACACAAAAGCGGCTGATCCTTCAATGGACCAGCCGCGTAATCGATCGGACCCGTTGCTTAGCCGTTCACGACCTCGCCGCCGTTAGGATGCAAGATCTGCCCGCTGAGATACGACGAGTCGTCCGAGGCCAGGAAGACGAAGCAGTTAGCCACTTCTTCGGGCTGTCCCGGCCGCTTCATCGGCACGTCCGCGCCGAACTTCTCCACCTTGTCGGGTGGAAACGTCGAGGGAATCAGCGGTGTCCAGATCGGCCCCGGCGCGACGCCGTTCACGCGAATGCCTTTCTCGATCAGCGACATCGACAGCGAGCGCGTAAACGCCACGATCGCGCCCTTGGTCGACGAGTAGTCAAGCAGCTGTGGGCTGCCCTTGTAGGCCGTCACCGAGGTTGTGTTGACGATCGTGCTGCCCTCTTTGAGATGCGCTACCGCCGCTTTGGTCATGAAGAACATGCCAAAAATATTCGTGCGGAAGGTGCGCTCCAGCTGCTCGGCGCTGATCTGCTCGATGCTCTCCTG
>DASWTQ010000511.1:0-13406 GCA_036402055.1 Herpetosiphonaceae bacterium | reverse complement strand
AATGTCCAGGCCGGGCTGCGAAGAAGGAGCCTATCACTAAACCAGTTGGATCGTGCAATGAAGCACTCCGGCTGGCACTCTAGCGAGTGATAGGAGTTATGGCGACACAACATAATCAAAGATATGCGCGTGCAGCTGTGTGGCAGCAGTCATGGTTGTCACAGACAGCGCAGCGCTGGATGTACCGCGAGGCCGGGAAGCGTGACCTGCGGCTAGATTTTCTGCGTGGTCTGTGTATCTTTATCATGGTCGTCGATCACATCGGCGGCTACTCGCCGCTGCGTGAGATCACCGGCGGCAACGTTTTTTTTGTCTCGGCGGCTGAAGGCTTTGTTTTTATCTCCGGGCTGCTGCTGGGCGGCGTTTATCGCCGGATCATCGAGCGCGAAGGCTTTCGATCGGCGCTGCTCAAGGCGCTGCGTCGAGCGCGAACCCTGTATGTTCTTACCGTGACGCTGACATTCATGCTGGCGTATATCACCTGGTGGATCGGCGCGCCGTGGGCCAAGCCGGAAGAGATCGCTAATCCGCTCACGTTTGCGCTCCATCTCCTGACGTTACGAACCTCGTATCCTTTTACAGATGTGCTGACGCTCTACACGCTGCTGATCATCGGCGCGCCGCTGGCGCTCTGGCTGCTGTATCGCGGCTGGACCTCGGCGCTGCTGGCGGGCTCGTGGGCGCTCTGGCTGCTGTATCAGATCTCGCCCTACGCGGCGGGACAGCCGCTGCCGACGATCCACTCGTTTCATCCGGCGGCCTGGCAGATCTATTTCGTCCACGCGATGGCGCTCGGCTATCATCGCCAGCGAGTAGCGGCCTGGTTCCATAGTCTCTCGCATCGCGCGCTCTTCGGCTGGCTGGCGCTGCTCTTCGGCGTGCTGCTGGCGATCCATGTGTCGAGCGGCACGCTGCTGGCTCCGCTCGTCGGCGACAACGTAGGTGGCTTCATGCAGGCGACATTCCTGAAAAATCCCGTGCGTGTCGGGCGGTTGGTCGCGGCGCTGATCGTTTTTCCGCTGGCCTACCTGATCGTCACCTACTGCTGGACACCGCTGCGCAGCATCGTGGGCTGGCTGCTGCTGCCGCTCGGCCAGAACTCGCTGTACAGCTACACCATGCACCTGCCGATCATTGTGCTGTGGGTGGCGATCTTTGCCTCAAGTCCCGGCGCGACGCTGGCTCAGCAGGTTTTGAACGCACTCACGCAGCTGGCGGCCGTGCTGATGCTCTGGCTGATGGTACGCAGCCGCTTTTTGTTCGGCATCGTTCCGCGCTAAACACGAGCCCGTTTTCGAACAAGCCTCGGCAGCCAGGAATCGCGTGATTCCTGGTTGCTCTTCTTTGTGCTTGTCGGTACAATAGCTTCGGTATTCTTCATCATCGATTCAGCGTAGATCCTCAGGCTCCACCGCACTGTTCGCCACAGATCATTCTGTTGTTGGCCGGCCTTAACTCTTGCTCAAAGGGCTGATCTGCACATGCGCAGTCTTCCACGGCTCCGCTCGCCCCGGCTTCAGGCGCTCTATCGGCGTTCGATCGATCGTCCGGCTTTGCTGCTGCTCACACTGCTGATTCTAGCTCCGCTGCTGCTCAACTGGCGCTATGCCGTGCCGCTGCCGCCGGTCGAAGCCCAGGTGACGCGGCTTGACTCTAAAGTTGTGACGCAGAATCGCGGCTCGGTGCAGTCCGCCGCCGCTCCGGCCAGACGTTGGACATCGGATGGGCTGTTTCAGCTTTCTGGCGCTACGCCCGCGCCGCGTGGACGTGCGCGCCACGAGGTGTTTTACAGCTCGGCTCTCGATCGCCGGATGGACTACTGGCTGTATCTGCCGCCCAGCTACGCCGGCAGCGATCGCCGCTATCCTGTGCTGTATGTGCTGCATGGTCGCGGCGGCAGCAGCAGCGAGTGGAAAGATCTGGGCCTGTTCGATCAGGCGGATGCGCTGATTCGACAGCAAAAGATCGCGCCGCTGATCATCGTGGCGCCGCAGGGTGAGCTGGGCTACTGGATGAACCATGCCAACGGCGGGCCGCGCTGGGGCGATTACATCGCGCAAGACCTGGTCGGTCACATCGACGCAAGCTACAGCACACAGGCCGAGCGCAGCCACCGCGCGATCGGCGGGATCTCGATGGGTGGTCACGGCGCGATCCAGCTGGCGCTGCACCATCCCGAGCTATTCGGCGTGGTCGGCGGTCATAGCGCGGTCTTTCGCACCGAGGCTGAGGCGTTTCCGTTCTTCGGCACGGGCGCGGACTACCAGCAGCGCGATCCGGTCTCACTGGTGCGCGATCTCAACGCGCCGGTGCCGTTTGCGCTGTGGCTCGACATGGGCGCGAGCGATCCCTGGCTGCCGCGCACGTTAGCCTTTCACGAGATCCTGAGCGAGCGCGGCATTGCGCATAGCTGGCGGCTCGATCCCGGCGGCCACGAGGGCGCATACTGGAGCGAACATCTGCGCGCCTACCTCGAATGGTACGACGAGGAACTGCGCTGAACCGAAATTATTTGTCAGATTCAAGACGATATTAAGACCACATCGCACAGAATCAGAAACCCGATCAGACCAAAACATGATCGGACGGCTTATTGTGCGGCCTAAATTTGCATCTCGGTCGTAGAGACGGTATAATATGCACAGGCCGCCAGCCCCTACGGCGGCGGTCAATTCCTTTCAAGGACAAAAGGTACATGAGCAACAACGCAACTGCGCCATCCGCTACCGAACAGGAGCAGACAACGGCTCCAGTTCAGTCGGTTAATTCATCGGTGGAGGAAGCGCAGGACGATCGCGCTCTCATGGAGCAGTATCTCCAAGATCCCGCGAACGACTATTACAACCTTCAGTACGGCGACACGGTCGACGGCGTGATTATGCACGTCGATCGCGACGAAATCTTGGTAGACATCGGCTCCAAGTCGGAGGGTGTCGTCCCGAGCAAAGAAATGTCGTCGCTGATGCCGGAAGAAAAGCAGGAGCTGAAGGTCGGCGACGAAGTGCTGGTCTTTGTCGTCCAGCCGGAAGACAAAGAAGGTCGCGCCGTGCTGTCGCTGGACAAGGCGCGCCAGGAGAAGAGCTGGCGCCGCTTGCAGCAGCAGTTCGAGACCGGCGACGTGCTTCAGGCGAAGGTCATCAACTACAACAAGGGTGGCGTGCTGGTCAACCTCGACGGCGTGCGCGGCTTCGTTCCCGCCTCGCAGGTCACGGGCATCAGCCGTGGACCCGACGCGCAGAAGCAGAGCGACATGGCCCGCATGGTCGGCGGCTCGCTGACGCTGAAGATCATCGAGATCAACCGCGCCCGCAACCGCTTGATCCTGAGCGAGCGCCAGGCTGTGCAGGAAGTGCGCGAGGCCCGCAAGGACGAGATCCTCGACACGCTCAAGGAAGGCGATGTGCGTGAGGGCACCGTCACCTCGATCACCGACTTCGGCGCGTTCGTCGACATCGGCGGCGCGGATGGCCTGGTGCACCTGAGCGAACTTTCCTGGAGCCGCGTCAAGCATCCAGCAGAGATCCTTAAGGTCGGCGATCGCGTAAAGGTCTATGTCCTCAACATCGACAACGACCGCAAGCGTATCGCGCTGTCGATCAAGCGGACCCAGGAAGAGCCGTGGACCACGATCAGTGGTCGCTACGAGCTGGGCCAGCTGGTCGACGCAACGATTACACAGCTAGCATCGTTCGGCGCGTTCGCACGGCTTGAGGATGGAGTGGAAGGCCTGATCCACGTCTCAGAAATGGGCGATGGACGCATCCAACATCCGCGCGAACTCGTAAAAGAAGGTGACACCGTTCCGGTTCGCATCATTCGGATCGATCCGGCCCGCAAGCGCATTGGCCTGAGTATGCGCCGCGTGGAAGGTGACGACGGCAACTATCCGGTCGAAGATTTCGACTATGAGGAAGTCGCCGATGCGGGTAGCACGAAGGACGAGGGTCAAGGGAGCGAAGAGAACGCTTAGTTTCATCAGCACTCGTTGACAATCAACCCAAGGCTCAGGTGCCACATGTGGCAAGCCTCTTCGGAGGTGCACCTGAGCCTTGTGCTTTTTGAGCGGAAGCGTCGCAAAAAATACCTGAACAGAAGAGTACCTAGCTATCTGTGCAGAGCGTTAAAGAAGTAGTACAATCAAAAAGGAGTCGTAGCGTTATCGTCCGCCCTGCCTCGCCTATCACAAAACGTACAAACCGCTATCCAGTACGGCGGCACTGATCTTGATTAGATCAAAGGGCAATCGCGCCAAGCCCCTAGGATGGAGCAAAACCATGGGCTCAATGGACAGATTTACCAAGCGGGCAAAACAAGTACTCTACTATGCACAAGAGGAAGCCCGCTACTTTAATCATCCCTACGTCGGAACAGAACACATCCTGCTGGGCTTGATCCGGGACCAGGATCATGTAGCTGGTAAAGTTCTGGACGAACTGGGAGTGAAGCACGCGCAGGCGCGCAGTGCGGTGGAATTCATTGTGGGGCACGGCGAAGGCTCAAACCGCAATGAAGACCTTGAGCTGACAGCCAGCGCTAAAAAGGTGATCGAGTACGCGCTCGAAGAAGGCCGCAAGCTCAATCACCACTATGTTGGCACCGAACATCTTTTGCTCGGTCTTGTGCGGAAAGGCGAGGGCGTAGCCGCAGGCGTGCTTGAGATCATGGGCGTGAACCTGGAGCAGGTGCGGACTTCCGTCCTGCGCGATCTGCGCCAGGGTCCCAGCAGCGGCCTTGAGCGCTCGGCGCAGCCGAAGCAGAGCAAGACGCCCTACCTGGACGCGCTGTCGACGGACCTGACCGACATGGCCGAGGCCGGCAAGCTCGATCCCGTCATCGGACGGCAGAAAGAGATCGAGCGCGTGATCCAGATCCTGTCGCGCCGCACCAAGAATAACCCGGCGCTGATCGGCGAGCCCGGCGTTGGTAAGACGGCGATTGCAGAAGGACTGGCCCAGCGCATCATCGCGGGCGACGTGCCGGACTCGATCAAGGGCAAGCGCGTGGTGACGCTCGATATGGGCGCGCTCGTCGCGGGCACCAAGTATCGCGGACAGTTTGAAGAGCGCTTGAAGCGCGTGATCGACGAGATCAAGGAAGCGCGCTGTATTCTCTTCATCGACGAGTTCCACACCCTGATCGGGGCCGGTGGCGCGGAAGGCACGCTCGACGCGGCGAATATTCTCAAGCCGGCCCTGGGCCGTGGCGAGATCCAGACGATCGGCGCGACGACGCTTGACGAGTACCGCAAGTACATCGAGCGCGATCCGGCGCTGGAGCGACGCTTCCAGCCGGTGATGGTCGACGAGCCGACGATCGAGGACACGATCGAGATCCTGCGCGGCATCAAATCGCGCTACGAGGACTTTCATCAGCTTCAGATCGCCGACGAGGCCGTCAAATCGGCGGCGCATCTATCGGCGCGCTACGTTCCCGATCGTTTCCTCCCCGACAAGGCGATCGACCTTATCGACGAGGCTGCGAGCCGCGTGCGCATGTATCGCTCGGCGACTCCGCCGTCGCTGAGGGACGCGATGCGTGGCCTGGAGGCGATCCGCAAGGAGCACGATACCGCGACCTCCGACGGTCAACTCGATCTGGCGCGCGATCTCAAAGACCGCGAAGAGCGCATGCTTGAGCGGATCAAGAAGATCGAGGCCGAGGAGCTGAAGAGTGACGGCTCGACCTACGATCGGCCGTACGTCACCGAGGAAGACATCGCGGATGTGGTCTCGATGTGGACCGGCGTTCCGGTTTCCACGATGACCGGCGATGAGATCGACCGGCTGATGAACATGGAAGGCGAGCTGCACCGGCGCGTGATCGGCCAGGAAGAGGCGATCGTTACGATCTCCAAGGCTGTGCGCCGTGCCCGAGCCGGTTTGAAGAATCCCAAGCGGCCGATCGGCTCGTTCATCTTCCTGGGCCCGACGGGCGTTGGTAAGACCGAGCTGGCCAAGACGCTGGCCGAGTTCATGTTCGGCTCGGAGGACGCGCTGATCAAGATCGACATGTCGGAGTTCCAGGAGCGGCACACCACCTCGCGGTTGGTCGGCTCGCCTCCAGGCTACGTCGGCTATGGCGAGGGCGGTCAGCTGACCGACGCGGTACGTCGCAAGCCGTACTCGGTGGTGCTCTTTGACGAGATCGAGAAGGCGCATCCCGACGCGTTCAACCTGCTGCTGCAGGTGCTGGAGGACGGCCACCTGACGGACGGCAAGGGCCGGCGGGTTGACTTCCGCAACACCGTGATCATCATGACCTCGAACGTCGGCACCGAGCATATCCGCCAGGGATCGCGCATCGGCTTTGACGCCAAGAAGGGCGTGATCGATGAGTCGGATACGCGCAAGAAGGTCGACGACTCGCTGAAGCAGATGTTCCGGCCTGAGTTCCTGAACCGTATCGACGCGACGATCATCTTCCATCCGCTGACGGACTCGGAGATCCGCAAGATCTCGCTGCTGGAGATCAACCGCGTGCGTGTTCAGCTCAAGGAGAAGGTCATCACGCTGGAGATCACCGACGAGGCGCTGGATCTGCTCTCCAAGCGCGGCTACGATCCGCAGTTTGGCGCGCGTCCGCTGCGCCGCATCATCACCAACCTGATCGAAGATCCGCTATCGGAGGGCCTGCTGGCCGGACGGTTCCGCGAGAACGATGTGGTGGTGGTCGATGTTCACGAAAACCTGCTGCGTATGCGACCGCAGCGGGAGATCGAGGAGACCGAGCCGGATCAGGAAGCTGCAGACGTGCTGATCTAGCCCTGTTTCGACGGTACAAGCGACAAGGGTGCTTAGCTGAGGCTGAGCACCCTTGTATGTTATACTTGGCAGACTCATATCAAACCGTTTCCCGAGATGGTTTATCGATTGTGAAACGAGAGCAGCGCCGGGGATCGCCCTCCACCGAGACACCTACCCAAAAGGTTTTCGGTCTGATGCCTGGCTCGACAGCAGACTAGAAAGTTCAGCTTGTGGCAAAATCGCGAACCGTGTTTATCTGCCAGCAGTGCGGCAATCAGCAGACGCGCTGGCTGGGCAAATGCCCTGATTGTGAAAGCTGGGACAGCTTTGTCGAGCAGGCCGTGGGCAAAACCGCAACCGGCCGTATCGGCGGCCAGCCCATAGCTCCGGTCAAAGCGCTGCCGATCACCGAGATCGCGTCGGGCGGCTTCGAGCGGCAGCGGCTTGGGGGCGAGGAGTTTACCCGCGTGCTGGGCGGTGGCCTGGTTCCCGGCTCATTGGTACTGATCGGCGGCGATCCCGGCATCGGCAAGAGCACGCTGCTGCTGCAAGCCGGCGCGACCTTCGCGCAGCAGACCGGGCCGGTGCTCTATATCTCGGCCGAGGAGTCGGCGCAGCAGCTCAAGCTCCGAGCCGAGCGATTGGGCTTGCTCAGCGAGCGATTGTATGTGCTCTCGGAGACGAATCTCGACGCGGCGATCAACGCGATCAACGAGCTAAAGCCGATGCTGGTGATCGTGGACTCGGTGCAGACGGTTTATCTGGAGGACATTACCTCGGCGGCGGGCAGCGTGAGCCAGGTTCGCGAGGGTGCGTTGCGGCTGCTGCGCGTCGCCAAAGACACCGGCATTCCGATCTTTTTGGTCGGGCACGTGACCAAAGAAGGCACGATCGCCGGGCCGCGTGTGCTGGAGCATATCGTGGATGTGGTGCTGTATCTTGAGGGCGATCGCTTTCACCAGTACCGGATGCTGCGCGGCCAGAAGAATCGCTTTGGCTCCACGGATGAGGTTGGCGTTTTCGAGATGACGCAGGCGGGCATGATCGAGGTCAACAATCCCTCGCAGGTGTTTCTGGCCGAGCGCAGCGCGGGCACGCCCGGCTCGACGGTCGCGGTGACGATGGAAGGCACGCGCCCGATTCTGGTCGAGATCCAGGCGCTGACCTCGCACACGCAAAACCCGCAGCCACGCCGCACGGCCAACGGCTTCGATCCCAACCGGCTCACGATGCTGATCGCGGTGCTCTCGAAGCGCGTCGGAATTCCGCTCTTCAACCAGGACATCTATGTAAACGTCGTCGGCGGCATGCGCATCACAGAGCCGGCCGCAGATCTGGCAGTGGCGACCGCGATCGCCTCGTCGTTTCGCAACCAGCGCGTCGATCCGAACCTGGCGCTGGTCGGCGAGATCGGCCTGTCGGGCGAGCTGCGCAGCGTGGGCCAGCTTGAGCGGCGGCTTGGCGAGGCGGCGAAGCTTGGTTTTACTCGCGCATTGTATCCTAGCCCGGCGGGAACGCCCAACATCAGCGGCGGGGTGAAGCTCGAAGGTGTGCGCTCGCTGGATGCGGGGATTCGTCAGGCGCTCGTCGGAAAACCGGAGGACGACGACCGACGTGAAGTTTACGGCTAATTTTTATGTGCGCGTTCTGGGCGCGCTGGTGCTCGGCTATGTTGGCTGGTACTTCGGCAGCACGAACTCGCTCAATCCGCCGACAACCGACCAGCAGATCGGCACGATGCTGCTGGTGCTGTCGGGGCTGGGCCTGGGCCTGGTGCTCACGCCGTATCTTATTCTGTACCCGTTCCGCGCCGCGATGCGCCGCGCCCGCACGATGCCGTCGCTAGATCTGGTGGCGACCAGCATCGGCCTGCTGCTGGGCCTGATCGTCGGCGTGCTGCTGTCGTTTCCGGTCTCGCATCTGCCGGGGCTGCTGGGCGCGTATCTGCCGTTCGTCAGCGCGCTGGTCTGCGCCTATGTCAGCGCGGTAGTGATCAACTGGCGCAAAAACGATCTCCTGGATCTGATCTACTCGCGCCAGGAGCAGCCGGTCAGCTCCACTACCGCGCGGCGCTTTCTGGTCGATACCAGCGTGATCATCGACGGACGGATCGCGGATGTGGTCAAGACCGGCTTCTTCAACGGTCGGCTGGTGATCCCGCGCTTCGTGCTGCAAGAGCTACAGCAGCTGGCCGACTCGCCCGACGATCTGACGCGGCTCAAGGGCAAGCGCGGCCTGGATATTCTGCGCACGATCCAGGAGGGCGGCATCATCACGATCGAGATCAGCGACGCCGATGTTCCCGGTATGCGCGACGTCGACGATAAGCTGGTGGTGCTGGCCAAGGCCGAAAACATGTGGCTGATCACCAACGACTCGAACCTCCACCGCATCGCCGAGCTTCAGCGCGTCGAGGTGCTCAATCTCAACAATCTGGCCGATACGTTGCGCGTGCCGTTCTTGCCCGGCGAGCATATGCACGTCACAATCCGCCAGGAAGGCCGCGAGCGTGAGCAGGGCGTGGGCTTTATGCAGGACGGCACGATGGTTGTCGTCGAGGAGGCGCGCCATCTACTCGGATCGGAAGTGCCGGTCGTGGTGACGCGCGTGTATCAGACCAACACCGGGCGGATCATTTTTGCCCAGCTTGTCGGCAACAACGGACGCTCACATTCCTGACAACGATGTTCTTTCTAGATGGGGCAGTAGATGAATCACCTGGATAAGACCAGCAAATGGCTCAAAGGAACCGGCGTGGAGATCGGCGCTTTTAAAACTCCGATCGACGGTATCAAGCCGATCTATGTCGATAAGTTTCATGAATTTGCCGGCGAGCGCTGTCTGGCCGATTTCTATGGCGAAGCCTGTAGCCTGCCGTTTCACAGCAATTCCCTCGACTATGTTGCTTCTTCGCATGTGCTGGAGCATGTTTCCAATCCGATCAAAGCGATCTGCGAGTGGTATCGTGTGCTGCGGCCGGGTGGAATCATGTATATTGTGGTTCCCGATCGCCGCTTCACGTGGGACCATCGCCGCGCGCTGACGCCGGTTGCGCATATGCTCGACGATTATGCGCGCAACACCACCGATTGCGACGCCACGCACATCGACGATTTTGTCGAAAATGTGGATTGGACAACCTACAGCCCGGCGACTCCGGCTGAGCAGGTGCCGGCAGAAAAACAAAAGCTCAAGCAGATCTATCATGATACGGTCGCGGATGGCCGGATTATCAATATTCACTTTCATGTGTTTGAGCCCTCAAATGTGATCGAGCTTTTCAAAGCTGTCACAACGTTTCCGCAGACGAAACTTGATCTCACGATTCTTGATACCGCAGAACAGTTTCCAGATAATAATCCGAATGGTTTTTTGATCGTCGTTCGAGCCAACAAGCGCTTAGGCGACCGGTTTGGCGTGCTCAAGAACAGCGTTCGGCGGCGCTACGACGCGGCTTATCCGGTCTTGAGCACGGCCCAGAAGTTCGAGTAAGCTGGTGCTGGAGCGCTGATTTCAGGATCGTATGCGCGCATTGATTCAACGAGTAACCGAGGCTCGTGTTACGGTAGAGGCGGACGTCGTCGGCAAGATCGGCGCGGGCTATCTGATTCTGCTGGGCGTGGGCCAGGACGACACGCAGTCCGAGGCGACGCAGCTGGCCGAGAAGATCGTCAATCTGCGACTGTTTTCGGACGCGGCCGGCAAGTTCAATCATTCGCTGCTGGATGTCGGCGGCGCGGCGCTGGTGGTCTCGCAGTTTACGCTCTTCGCCGATACGCGCAAAGGCCGGCGGCCCTCGTTTGTGCACGCGGCAGCGCCCGAGCTGGCGGTTCCGCTGATCGAGCATTTTTGCGCGACGCTGCGCAGTCATGGCGTTGTGGTCGCGACGGGCCGCTTCGGCGCGATGATGCAGGTACAGCTGATCAACGACGGTCCGGTGACGGTCTGGCTGGACACGATCGACGCGCAGCGACCACGACGGAGCGTGCAGTCCGGCGCGCCACCCCGCGATGAGCAATAAGCTTCCTCACGATCCCGCTTCCCTCGACGCGCTTCACGAGATCGCGGCCTACCTGCGGCGTAACGGACTTGCCACGCCGGCGCTGATGCTGCTTCAGATCGCACGACCGCTGAGCTTTCTCGGCAGCCAGAGCCTGCTGATGATCCAGCCGATCCTGCCGGTACAGAGGTTGCAGGCCGGAATAGGCCAAACGGCACGCGCGCTAGAGGACGAGGCGGCATGGACTCGTTTAGAAAAACTGTTACAGTAGTACGAGTGTTGACAGTTTTTTGCGCTTCTTGTACACTCCGAGCGACGAACGGCGGCAAAGTGTAAGGATAGTGTATGCCATTTCTTGCAACCTCAGCGCTCGTTCTTCAGCTTACACTCATCATCGTCGCGCTCCTTCTCACCGCTGTGTACGCCCTTCGCGTGCGTTCGGGCCGCCTGCCTCGGTTTCGCCCACTCCCCGGCATCGATCGATTACGTGCTTTATTCAGCGAGGAGTCCGAGTCGGGACGATCGCTGCATGTCGCGACGGGCACGAGCCGTTTCTCGGCCACAGGCACGACCGCCGAGACGATTGCGAGCCTGCTGATTGCCCAGCGCGTGGCTGAGGCGACCGCGCGGCACGGTGGCAATGTCGCGGCGACGAGCGGAGAGATTGTGGCGCATGCCGCGCTGCGGGGCACGATCCACAGCGCATACCGGCAATCAGGTTTTGGAGCCGACTACCAGCCGTCGCGGATTCAGCTTGTCGCGCAACAAACGCCGGTCGCGTATGCCGCCGGTGTTGCCGCGCGCTACGCCGCCGAGCCGATGGCGGCCAGCGTTGTCGCGGGCAACTACGATGCCGAGGCGCTGCTGATCGGCGAAGAAGGCCGCAGGCGCGATATTCCGCAGCTCGCGGCGACGACCTCGCTGGCTGCGCTGCCGGTGCTGGCGATCAGCGCCGACACTACGCTGATCGGCGAGGAGCTGTTTGCCGCCGAAGCGTACCTGAGTGATGCGCCGGCGCCCAAGGCCCGGCTGCTGGCTCAAGATGCGCTGCGCTGGACGGTGCTGGCGCTGCTGCTGGGCGGTCTGATCTGGCAGTTGCTGGCGGTGCTCCAGCCAAGCCTGGGATTGCCGCTGCTGGCCTGAAAGGATGGATATGCCGCTTGCCGATCCTAAACGCTGGCTTCCTTTGCTCCTGGCGCTGCTCGCCGGGAGCATCGTGCTGGCCTCGTATCTGCAAGCCAATCCGATTCGGCCGCTCAGCGATGGTTTGTTACAGGTCGCGGCGCTGCTCACGGCTGCCGGGCTACTGCTTGGTATCGTCAACGTTCTAAACGTACATCTGCGCCGGTTGCTCAGCCGCTCGACGCACTGGCAGTACAGTGCTGTGCTTGTGATCGCGCTGGTGGCGACGTTTGGGCTGGGATTGCTGCCGGGCGGGATCAGCACAGCCGGCGGGCTAGCAGGCGATGTTTTTCGCTACGTGTATCAGCCGCTGGCGGTCTCGATCCTGGCGCTGCTGACGTTTTTTGCGCTGCGCGCCGCGTGGCGTGCGCTTCAGGTTCGGCCGGGCGAAGCTTCAGTGATTCTGACCGTGGCCGTGATCTTTTTGCTGGCGAACGGTCCCTGGATGGCGGCGATCCCCGGCCTGGGCGAAGTGTTGCAATGGATTCGCGCATATCCGGTGCTGGGTGTCGCGCGTGGTTTACTGTTGGGCATCGGTATCGGCGCGCTGGTTGCCAGTCTGCGCCTGCTGCTTGGTCTCGACCAGCCCTATCTTGATCGCTAGTGTTGGCACGGCGAAACATGCCGGATCTGTCTGACATGTACGCTGAGCCGGCATCCGGCGTCGGAGTTCCGCATAGGTGCTTGCACTTAGGAGAGCGATGTGATTAACTGCCCGCGCTGTGGCGCGTCAAATCCAGCTGATAATAGATTTTGCGGCAAATGCGGCCAGGTGCTGAGTGCGTCGGGGCTGCTCGATCATGCACCTGAGCCTGCCGCCGAACTGCCTGACTGGCTCAAGGAAAGCGCCGGCGACGCGGGCTCCTCGCTCTCAGGATCGCCAACCTCGGCCACGCCGCCCGCGCCGAATCAATCGGAGCTGCCCGCCTGGCTCAGCGAGATCGGCATGGAGGACGATCGCCAGACGGCCGACTCCGCCCAGGCTCCCGACTGGCTGGCCCAGCTTCAGCAGAGCCCGCCCGAATCATCAAGCGCTGAGGAGCTGCCAGCCTGGCTGCGCTCCAACGACGAACCGCCGATCACCTCAAGCGCGCCGCCGGCTGAGTCACAGCAGCTGCCCGATTGGCTCCGCGATCTCGAATCGTCGCCGGCCGCGCCGCCAGCCGCGCCAGCCGCGAGCCAACCAGCGCCAGGCTGGCTTCAGCCCAGCGAGCCGCCGGCACAAGCATCTGCTCCATCATCAGCGCCGGATCAGCTGCCGGACTGGCTGCGCGAGCTGGAGACCGAAGTTCCAGAGCCGACGGCCAGCACTTCGTCTCCAGCCGCTGACGAGCTTCCGGCCTGGCTCCGGGAAGACACGCCCGTTCAGGAGCAGCCAGCAAGCTCGACAGGCAGCCGCACAAATGCACTACCGGATTGGCTGTCCGAGTTCGGTGTGGAGGATACGGGCAGCGTGCCGCCCGCCGGCGAATCTACGCCCG
>DASWTQ010000510.1:0-3771 GCA_036402055.1 Herpetosiphonaceae bacterium | reverse complement strand
TGCCCGCCCAGCGCGAAGAACTCATCATCGCGTCCGATGACGTCCTGACCAAGAAGGTCTTGCCACAGCGTAGCCAGCTGCTCCTCGGTCGGCGTCGCCGGTGGCACGATCGCTGTCGCCCGATCCAGCGCCGTCTTGCTCGGCGCGGGCAGCGCCTGGCGATCGACTTTGCCGTTGGGCGTCAACGGCAGCGCGTCGAGCAGCACAAAGGCCGATGGCACCATATAGCTCGGCAACCGGGTCGTGAGCAGCGCACGCAACTCGTCGACCGTCTGTGCGGTTGCCGCCGGCACGACATACGCGACCAGCCGCGTATCGCCGGGCTGTGCTTCCCAGGTGAGCACCAGCGCCTCGCGCACCGACGGGTGATCCAACAGCGCGGCCTCGATCTCGCCCAGCTCGATGCGAAAGCCGCGCAGCTTGATCTGGTGATCGATGCGGCCCAGAAACTCGATCGCGCCATCTGCGCGGTGTCGCGCCAGATCGCCAGTGCGATACAGCCGCAATCCCGGCGTGCGCGTAAAGGGATCGGGCACAAACCGTTCGGCGGTTAAGGCGGCGTGGCGGTGATACCCACGTGTCACCCCGGCACCGCCCACATAGAGTTCGCCCGGCACGCCCACCGGCACCAGTTGCATAGCCGCATCCACAAGATAGATCTGCGCATTGCCCACCGGATAGCCGATGGGAACAGTTTCAGAGCGATCAGCACGTCGACAGACCCAGCACGTCGCATCGATCGTCGTCTCGGTGGGGCCATAGGCATTGATCAGATCGGCAGCAACCTGATCAACGAAGCGTCGCTGCATCTCGCCGGTCATGACATCGCCGCCGGTCACCACCTGCCGCAAGCTGGTACAGGTCGCAAAGTCAGGATCATCCAGCATAACGCGAAGCAAGGATGGCGTCGTCGAGAACAGCGTGACCTGGTGGCGCTTCACGAGCTGGATCAGCGCGCGACTATCCTGGTGCTCGCCATCGCGGACCAGCACCACTTGCGCGCCAACAGCGAGCGGCCAGAAGAAGCCCCAGACCGAGGGATCGAAGCTGAAGGAGATGGTTTGCAATAATCGATCCGTGCTGGTTAACGGCCAGGTGATTTGCCGCCAGCCGAGATTATTCACCACCGCGTGGTGCTGCACCAGGACGGCTTTGGGCGTCCCGGTCGAGCCCGAGGTGTAGATCAGGTACGCCAGGTTCTCCGGCCGCACCCCGGTAACGGGTGGCACGGTGGGGAAGCGCTGAATCGCCGGCCAATCGGTGTCGATACACACCACGGTCGCCGCTGCGAGCGGACGTGGAGCACGCACCGACTGCTGGGTAATGAGGATCTGCGCCTGGCTGTCCGCCAGCATAAAGCTCAGGCGCTCAGCGGGATAGGCGGGGTCGAGCGGCACGTACGCACCTCCGGCCAGCAGCACGCCCAGCAGCGCGACCAGCAGCTCCGGCGATCGCTCCAGGCACACGCCGACCCGCACCTCCGGCCCGACGCCGTGGGCGTGCAACGCGTGCGCGAGCTGGTTGGCACGGGCATACAGCGCACGATAGGTGAGCGACGTCGGACCGCTGATCACGGCCGTGGCCTCGGGTGTCGCCGTGGCTTGGGCGGCGAAGAGGTCATGGATACATCCAGCGGGCAGCGGCAGCGCGGTCCTGTTCCATGCCGCCCGCTGCTGCCGCTCTGCCGCCGTGAGCAAGGGTAAAGTTGTGATCGGCTGGTCGGGCTGCGCGACACAGGCGGCAAGCAAGGTGCCGAAGTGGGAGGCCATCCGCTCGATGCGGTCGGCATCGAAGAGATCGGTCGCATATTCGAGCGTCCCACTGAGGCCGTCCTCCTGCTCCCACATGGACAGAGTCAGGTCAAACTTGGCCGTGTCGCTATCAAGATCTAGCGGAGTACAGGTCAAGTCGTCGACGCTGAGCGGCGGCATCGGCGCGTTTTGCAGGGCAAACAGCACCTGAACGATCGGCTGACGGCTCAGATCGCGATCGGGATGCAGCTCCTCGACGAGAAACTCAAAGGGCAGATCCTGGTGCATATACGCGCCCAGGGTGACCTCGCGCACGCGCTGAAGCAGCGCGCGGAACGTGGGCTGGCCGCTGAGATCCGTCCGTAGCACCAGCGTATTGACGAAGAAGCCGATCAGCCCTTCGATTTCCGGCCGCGTCCGGTTGGCGATCGGACTGCCGACCAGGATGTCCTCCTGCGCGGTGTAGCGCGCGAGCAGCGTCTGCCACGCCGCGAGCAGGGTCATGAAGAGCGTCACGCCCTCGCGCTGGCTGAGCGTGGTGAGCGCCTGATGCAGCGACTGCGGCAGCAGAAAGTCATATGTCGCGCCCTGGAAGGATTGCGTGGCTGGTCGTGGACGATCGGTCGGCAGCGCAAGCAGCGGAAGCTCGCCGCCGAGGCGCTGCGTCCAATAGGTGAGCTGTGCGTCCAGGACCGCGCCCGAAAGCCAGGCGCGCTGCTGCACGGCAAAGTCGGCGTACTGGATCGGCAAGTCCGGCAGGGGCGCATCTGCTCCGTCGAGCGTATCCGGCCGGAGGCACGCGCTGTACCAGGCGATCAGGTCCCGCACCAGCACGCCCATCGACCAGCCATCCGCGATGATATGGTGGATCGTCAGCAGCAGAATCCACTCCGTCTCGCCGAGCTGCACCAGCAGCGTGCGCAGCAGCGGGCCGCTGCTCAGATCGAACGGTTGCTGCGCTTCTGTCCACATGAGCTGCCGAGCCTGCGTTTCACGCGCATCGGCGGACAGGCTGCGCAGATCGATGATCGGCAACGTCACCGCGACGTGCGGCGCGATCTGCTGGATCGGCTGGCCGTCGACCAGCGGAAAGCTCGTGCGCACGCTCTCGTGGCGCTCGACGATGGCAGCCAGGCTGCGCTCAAGCGCCGCAACGTTGAGGACACCGCTCAATCGGAGCGCGACGGGAATGTTATAGAATGGCTTGTCTGGATCGAGCTGATCCAGAAACCAGAGCCGCTGCTGCGCAAACGAGAGCGGCAGCGGTTGATCGCGAGCCACACGCGATATTGGCGGCATGTGGACAAGACCAGTGGTCGCATGTGCCGACTGAACGGCCTCAGCCAGCCCGCTCACGGTTGGCGTTTCAAACAGGCTGCGCAGGGGCAGATCCACCTGGAATGTTTCGCGCAGCCGCGTCACCACCTGAGTCGCCAGGAGCGAGTGGCCGCCCAGCGCGAAGAAGTTGTCGTGGATGCTTACACGCTCCAGCCCCAGCACGCTGGCCCAGATTCCGGCGATCAGCTCCTCAGCTGGTGTCCGAGGTAAGCCAAGGTTGTGGTCCGAAGGGGAATGTAGCAAATCCGGCGCCGGCAGCGCGTTGCGATTGAGCTTGCCGTTGGGCGTGCGCGGCAGTTGCTCCAGCAGCACAAACGCGCCGGGCACCATGTAATTCGGGAGTTGCTGACCGAGGAACACCCGTAGCGCAGAAGCTAGAACCGGGTGCCCTCCGGGTGACTTAGAACCGCCTGCATCATCCCCTAGGTTCTCGACGACGTAGGCCACCAGGCGCTGGTCGCCGGGCGTGTCCTCGCGCACCAGCACGGCTGTCTCGCGCACGGCCGGATGGCGCGCCAGGGCGGCTTCGATCTCGCCCAGTTCGATGCGGAAGCCGCGCAGCTTGACCTGCTGGTCGCTGCGGCCGAGGATCTCGACGGTGCCGTCGGGTCGCCAGCGGCCGAGGTCGCCGGTGCGCACCATCAGCTGGCCGTCCTCGAACGGGCAGGGGACGAAGCGCTCG
>DASWTQ010000509.1:0-6726 GCA_036402055.1 Herpetosiphonaceae bacterium | reverse complement strand
TGGCAATGCCGGCCGAGGGGATCATGCAGGTTTTGCTGGTGATCTTTGTCGAGAACATTCTGGGCGGCTCGGCACAGCATTTCGGCCTGATGTATAGCGCCGACGGCATCGGCTCATTGCTGGGCAGCTTCGGGATTGTCTGGGCGCAGCGAACACTGCCGCCGAACCGGCTGGTCGGCGTGAGCGCGATTTTGCTCGGTGTTATTATGGTGGCGCAGTTCAATATTTTATCGCTGAACGTGTTTTTGCTCCTCTCGATTCTGGTGGGCATTGTGCAGGTAGGCGTGTTTGTCAGCATGACCACGCTGGTCCAGATGCGCGTACCCGAACAATATCTTGGTCGCGTGTTCGCGTCGTTTGTCACGGTTGTCTCGCTGTCCACGCTGGCAGGACTGCTCTTTGCCTCGTTTCTCGGCGACGCGCTCAGCACACAGTCGGTGCTGAATATCGCCGCAGGGATCACGATCGCCGCCGGGGCGCTCGCCTTAGTTCTGCTGCGCAACGCGGCAGAGCGCGAAGCATTATCTGTCGAGACCGAAGCTGTGTAGCACGGGCTGGTTGCTGTCCACACGCCCGGCACGAGCGATAGATCGCATCGGGCACGCTTTCAAAATCTGGATCTGCTGGTAGACTGGGTGTCGCAGGAGACAATACCTGGCTCATCATACAACTCCACGTATAGCAGGAGGTACCATGTACAGGATCGTCCTAACTCAAGAAGAAATTGAGGCCATCCAACCATTGCTGAACGATCTCGCAAGCCGGTACCGGACCGTAGAAGACCCGGAGTTTATCCACAACCTGCCGGTGTATGCGCACGAGCTGCCCAGGCGGCTGCGCTCGTTCCTGAATGATTTCCGACTCAAGGAGCCGGATGGTGTGTGTATCGTCTCGGGCTATCCGATCGACGATAACAAAGTCGGCAGAACGCCCGAGCATTGGAAATGGAAAGCCGATGTTTCGCCGGCGCTCCATGAGGAAATGTTCTTTATGCTGTGCGGATCGCTGCTGGGCGATATTTTCGGCTGGTCCACGCAGCAAGATGGCTACATCCTCCACGATGTGATGCCGATCAAAGGCCATGAGGGTGAGCAGCTGGGCACCGGCAGCGAGCAGAAGCTCTGGTGGCATACGGAAGATGCCTTCCATCCCTACAAAGGCGATTATGTTGCGCTTATGTGTATACGCAATCCCGATCAGGTGCCTACTACCGTTCTGTCGTCGGATATGCTGCGCCTGAACGAGGAGTATCTGCGGATACTACGCGAGCCGCGCTACACGATCCGCCCTGACGAGTCTCATCTGCCGAAGAATCAGTCGAATGTGCAAAAAACGGACGGCAACTACCAGCGGCTGATCGAGAGAGCCTATGAGCGTATCAATACAATGAATACAGCGCCGCAAAAAGTGCCGGTGATCTTTGGCGATCCCGATGCGCCTTACATGTGCCTTGATCCATACTTCATGGATCTTGACAAGCTCGACGACGAGTCGCGGCAGGCTCTGGAGGCAATGATGAAGGAAGTCGACGAAGGCTTAATTGAGCTGGTGCTCCAGCCGGGCGATTGCTGCTTCATCGACAACTACCGCGCGGTGCATGGTCGCAATCCGTTTAAGGCGCACTACGACGGAACCGATCGCTGGCTTAAGCGGATCAACATCACCCGCAATCTGCGCCACTCGCGCGATGCCCGCCTCACTGCTGAGTCACGCATCATCTACTAGATTGATTTGCACATGCTATGATCTCGTAGGGTCGTGATTGATCACGCCCGGGACACGCGGAGTACCATGCCGGGCACCCGCGTGTCGATACGGTTCCATCATTCTTCTCCTCACTGTAAAGCCGACCCATTGCTGGGCCGGCTTTTACATGCGCAAATCTGACGATTGCATGATCCGGTCTGCCTATTTGTTCTGCGCCGATCGTTTACGATTGAGCATCTCGACTTTCCGCTGCGCGCGCGCCTGTGACTTGCCGCTCTGCTCGGCAGGCGCTGCGGGCTGACCTTGAGTAATGCGAGCTGCCAGTGCGTGAACTGTCGGCAGGCGGAACATCTCGACGACGGAAATATCGCTGTTGAGCTGTGTCTGAAGCTCGTTCCACACCTGAAGAATCAGCAGCGAGTGGCCGCCCAGATCGAAGAAGTTGTCATGCACGCCGACATCTTCCACCTGAAGCGCCTGTCGCCAGATGGCTGCGATGGTGCGCTCCAGCTCATCGCGTGGCGCGACAAAGGCTGTGTCCAGCTCAGGACGCGCGGCATCAGGAGCCGGTAGCCGGCGCCGATCCACTTTGCCGTTCGGTGTACGCGGGAAGGTATCGAGCAGCACAAAGGCAGCCGGGACCATATATTCGGGCAAGCGCTGCGCCAGGAACTCGCGGAGATGGGGAACCAGGCCCTCACCCCCTGCCCCCCTCTCCCATTGCGATAGGCGAGGGGGAAGATCTGAACCGTTTTGTTCGTTTGTTCGTTTGTTCGTTTGTTCGTTTGTTCGTTTGGTTCTAGGTTCTTGGTTCTCTTCCGTCACGTACGCCACCAGCCGCTTTTGGCCGGGGTTATCCTCACGCGCTATCACCACCGCCTCCTGCACGGCCGGATGCTGGCTCAGCGCGGCGTCGATCTCGCCCAGCTCGATGCGGAATCCGCGCACCTTGACCTGGTGATCGATCCGGCCCAGGAATTCCAGGTTGCCGTCAGGCCGGTAGCGCGCCAGGTCGCCGGTGCGGTAGAGCCGGTCGCCGGGAATCGCGCTGAACGGGTTAGGGATGAAGCGCTCAGCCGTCAGGCCGGGACGGTTGAGGTAGCCGCGTGCCAGCCCCGTACCGCCGATGCACAGCTCGCCCGCCACGCCGATTGGCACCGGCTGTCCATATGCATCCAGCAGATACGTCTGGGTATTCAGGATCGGGCGTCCGATCGGCGGGGTTTGCAGCGGATCGGTGCACTCGGCCATTGTCGCCCAGACGGTGGTCTCGGTCGGCCCGTACAGGTTGAGGAAGCGCCGTCCCTTGCCCCAGCGCGCGACAATCTCGGCGCTGCATGCCTCGCCGGCGACAGTGATCAAGCGCAGATCGGGCAGATCCGTCTCCGGCAGCACCGCCAGCACCGAGGGCGGCAGCGTTACGACGTTGATCGCCTGGCTCTGGAGCAGATGAATGAAGTCTGCGCCCGGCAGCAGCTGTTCATACGGCGCCAGGCAGATCGTCGCGCCGGCGCTCAACGCCATCACGATCTCGAAGATCGAGGCATCAAAGCTGATCGAGGCGAACTGTAGCACCCGGCTCTGTGGCGTGACGCCAAAGGCTTGTCGCTGAGCCTCCGCAAGATTACATAATCCGCGATGCGTGACCAGCGCGCCCTTGGGCTGGCCCGTCGATCCCGAGGTGTAGATCACATACGCCGGGTTGTCCGCCGTCACGCCGGTACGGGGCGCTTGCAGATCGGCGGCGTTATATCCAGCGCTGTGCTGCTCGACAAAGATAAACCTGAGCGGCGACGTAGCGAACTGTAGCTGGGATAGCTGCGCAGCGATGCTCTCCTGAGTCAGCACCAGCTCTACGCCGGCATCCTGGATCATAAACTGGAGCCGCTCGGCCGGGTAGGTCAGATCCAGCGGCACGTAGGCTCCGCCGGCTTTGAAGACAGCCAGGATACTCACAACCAGATCCAGTGAACGCTCGACGCACAGGCCAACTCGCCGCTCAGGACCGACGCCTTGCGAAACAAGGTGCTGTGCCAGCCGATTCGCCCGCTGGTCCAGCTCCTGATAGGTTAGCGTCTGCTCGCCAAACCTCGCGGCGATAGCATGCGGCGTTTGGGTTGTCTGCTCCCGAATCAGATCATGGATGCAGCGCTGCTCGGAAGAGGCTGCGACGGTCGCGTTCCAATCGGCGAGCATCTGCCGGCGCTCGGCGCTCGTCAAGAGCGGCAGCTCGTGAATGCGCTGATCGGGATCGGCAAGCAGCCCGGCGAGCAAGACCTGGAAATGCTCCGCCATACGGGCCATCGTCGCGGCCTCGAACAGATCGGTGTTGTACTCAAGCACGCCCCACAGCCCGGCCGGCGTTTCTTCCAGCGAGAGCGTCAGATCAACCTTCGCGCTCTGGCGATCGATGTCGAGGGAGCGCAGCTGCAAGCCGGGCAGCTGGAGACGCGGCTGCGTCGGCTGGTACATCGCGAAGGCGACCTGGAAGACCGGATTGCGGCTGGTGTCGCGCTCAGGCTGCACCTCTTCGACCAGCTTCTCGAACGGTACATCCTGGTGGGCGTAGGCGGCCAGCGCGACCTCACGTACGCGCGCGAGCGCTTCGCGGAAGCCCGGATTGCCGCTGAGATCAGTGCGCATAATCAAGGTGTTGACGAAGAAGCCGACCAGTCCTTCCAGCGCCATATGTGAGCGCCCGGCGGTCGGCACGCCCACAATGATGTCGCTTTGCTGGCAGTAGCGCGCAAGCAGTGTTTGGAATGACGCCAGCAGCGTCATAAACAGCGTCACGCCTTCGCGCTGGCTAAACTGTTGCAGCGCGGCGGTCATGGCCTCCGAGATCTCGAAGGTGTAGTTCGCGCCGTTAAAGGTTTGCACCGGCGGTCGCGGGCGATCGGTTGGCAGGGCCAGACCTGTCGGGAGAGCCGCAAGCTGGTGTCTCCAGTAGTCCAGCTGTGCCGCCAGCCCTGCGCCGCTGAGCAGCGCCCGCTGCCAGACCGCGTAGTCGGCATATTGCACCGGCAGCGGCGGCAGGATCTGCGCTGTGCTAATCCCGGCGGTCGTCGCCGGCGCGGCGGCAAAGGCGCGATAGAAGGCCGCGAGATCGTGGAGCAGCACTTCCATCGACCAGCCATCAAAGGCGATATGATGGATCGTCAAAAGCAGAACATGCTCCTGCGGGCCGCTGCGCAGCAGTCGCGCGCGAATCGGCAGATCGCGCATCAGATCGAAGGATTGCTGAGCCTCGTCGGCCACCAGCCGCCGCACCTCATGCTCGCGCTCATCCGGCGATAGATGCAGCAGATCCACCAGCGGCAGATCGATCGTCGCCTGGGCCGCGATCTGCTGCACCGATTGCCCATTCAGCAGCCCTACAGTTGTGCGCAGCACCTCATGGCGCGCCACGACTGCGGCCAGACTTTGCTCCAGGGCCGCGATATTGAGCGTCCCGGCCATCACCAGCGCCAGCGGAATATTGTAGAGCGCGCTGTCGACGACCATCTGGCTCAAGAACCAGAGGCGCTGCTGCGCAAACGACAGTGGCAGCGGCTGCGTGCGGGCAACCGGCTCTAAGACCGGCTGGAGCTGCTGCTGGGTTTCGCGCTTCAGCGCCTCGATCTCGGCGGCGATCCCGCCGAGCGTGGCAACTTCGAACAGCCGCCGCAGCGGGAGATCGACCTCAAACGCCGCGCGCAGCCGCGATATCAGCTGCATCGCTACCAGCGAGTGGCCGCCCAGCTCGAAGAAGTTAGCGTCGACGCCCGTAACCGGCACGCCCAGCACATCCTTCCAGATCACGGCAAGCTCGCGCTCGATCTCGGTGCGCGGCGCGGTGCTGTCGCCGGCTTCGGCCTGTCCATCGCTCAGCGCTGCCAGCCGCGCGCGGTCGATCGTGCCAGCCTCGGTAAGCGGCAATGCATCGAGGAGGCGGATCGTGCAGGTGCTCGCGCGTCCAAAGCGATCCGGCAGCAGCAGCCCCTCGCGGAGCGCTTCAGGAACACTGCCGGTCGCGGATGTGATATATGCGGTCAGCTCCTGCGCCGGATGCGCCGGAGCATCCACCCAGCGCCGAATGTGACGATTCTGCTCTTGAATGCCCACGATCAGATTGCCGGCAGGCTGCTGAAGCCCGGCCAGCAAGGAGTAGAGGCCCTGCTCGGCGTTGATCGTCGCGTAGCCACGCGCGCGCGATAGCTCCTGCATCGCATAGTCGCGGCTCAGCCCCAGGTTATCCCACATGCTCCAGCTGAAACAGTAGCTCTGGACGCGGCTGGTCGCGCGCTGGTAGGCGGCAAAATGATCCAGGAAGCTGTTAGCCGCCGCGTAGGCGCCTACCGAGGTGCCGCCGAAGAAGCCGTTGATCGACGAGAACGAGATGAACACGCTCTCGGGCTGATCCTGAATCAGCTGATGCAGCGCCCAGGTGCCGTGGACCTTGGCCCGCAGCGCATCCGCCATCTGCTCCCTGGTCTCGTCGAGCAGCAGCCGCTCGTGCAGGGTGCCCGCCAGATGGATGATTCCATCCAGCCTGCCAGACCACTCGCTCAAGGTTCGATCGACAACCTGGCGCAGCTGGTCAAGATCCGTGATGTCGACGGCGGCGTAGCGCAGCGTGCCGCCCAGGCGCTCTAACGTCTGGTAGGCTTGAATCCGCTCCGCCAATCTTCCCGGCTGTTCGATCTGCGCATCCCAGCTCGCGCGCTCCGGCAGCGCTGTGCGGCCTACGATCAGCAGACGAGCGCCGTACTGCTTGAGAAGATACGCGGCCAGATGCTCGCCGATCCCGCCGAGGCCACCGCTGATCAGGTAGATCCCGCCAGGCTTGAAGGGCAAGCTACGGGCCGGCTGCGTGACGTCGACATGCTCTAGCCGGGGGACGAGCCGCTGCTGATCGCGATACGCCACCTCAACGTCCGGGTCGGCGATGCGCAGCTCACGCAGCACTCGTGAAACATCACGGGCGCTGTAGCTCGACGGCAGATCCAGATGCCGGCAATGCAGCCAGGGCAGCTCCTG
>DASWTQ010000508.1:0-3200 GCA_036402055.1 Herpetosiphonaceae bacterium | reverse complement strand
ATAATCCAGGAACTGCGCGCCGCCCTTCAAAGACAGCGTCTTGGTGATCGCCGCCGTCAGCGTGGTCTTGCCATGGTCCACGTGTCCGATGGTGCCCACGTTCAAATGCGGCTTGGTTCGCTCAAACTTTGCGCGTGCCATTGTGTAGCGTTCCTCCTGCTACAATCGATGCTAGAGCTTTAGACAATGCGATAGGAACAGGGCGTTGGTCTCCGGTATGACCGGGCCTAAACTCCCTATTCCTGCACTCGCCCGCAACCGGGCGGCGAAACTGGCGTAACAACGAGGGGCGTTAGCCCCCCGCGTACAAGGCGAGATTATACCACATATAGTATGTAAAGCAAACGCAAGTGATCAAATGCGCTTAAATCGCGATCGACCAGGCGGCGGATCGCCTGTGAATCTCCTGCGCGACTTGCACAGCCGGTCAAAATTCCGCACAATACGCACATAGACTTACAACTTCAGCTATGCTAGCTGCTTCGAGCGCGGCGCTGAGATCAAGCTTGCCGTCCGCGCTCTAGACAAACAGGTACAAGTGTTAATGAGACAGATTCGACAACCGGAGTTTGTGCTGCTGTCATCTCCTGACTGGACCGATTACGAGCTGCGCGATAGTGGCGCCGGCAAGAAGCTTGAGCGTTTCGGCCCATATCATTTTGTGCGCCCCGAGCCCCAGGCGATCTGGCAGCCCAACCTGTCGCAGCGCGAGTGGGATCGGGCGGAGGCGGCGTTTCGTACGGATGCCGAGGCCGATGGCGGGCGCTGGTATTTTCATAAGCCGATCGATGAGCGCTGGATCATGCGCTACAAAGGCATCAGCTTCTGGGTCCAGCCCACGCCGTTTCGCCATCTGGGCGTGTTTCCTGAGCAGGCCAATCACTGGGACTGGATGCACGGTCTGATCCAGGCTGAGCGACGGCCGGTCAAGGTACTGAATCTTTTCGGCTATACCGGCCTGGCCTCACTGATCGCGGCTCATGCCGGAGCCAGCGTTACACATATCGATGCTTCCAAAAAAGGTATCGCCTGGGCGCGCGAAAATCAGGCGCTCTCGAAGCTGGACTCCGCGCCGATCCGCTGGATTCTCGACGATGCGCTGAAATTTGTGCGGCGTGAGGTCCGGCGTGGCGCGCAGTACGATGGCATCGTCGTCGATCCGCCGCCGTTTGGACGCGGCCCCAAAGGCGAGATCTGGCGGCTTGAGGAGTCGCTGCCGGAGCTGCTGGGCGAGTGCCGCAAGCTACTGAGCCCGTCGCCGCTGTTTGTGGTGCTGACGGCCTACGCGATCAAGATCTCGGCGCTGGGCATCTACTACGCGCTGGACGATATGCTCAAAGGCTACGGCGGCAATCTGGTCGGCGGCGAGATGGTGACGGTTGAGCAGTCCGGCGGTCGCTATCTTTCGACTGCCTTGTTCGCGCGCTGGTCGGCCTCTTGAACGGCCGGCGGCGTGCACAGCGATGAGCTACGGAATTCATGATTATTACCAGTGCGCAAAATCCGCGCGTTAAACAGGTGCTGGCCCTGCGCGATCGCAAAGAGCGCGACCGCACCCGGCAGATGCGCGTCGAGGGCTACGAGGAGCTTTCGCTGGCGCTGGCGAGCGGAGCACGGCCTGTGGCGCTCTACTTCTGCCCGGCATTTTTCCGCGCTCCCGATGCCGAGCGGCTGCTGGAGCAGATCGACCACAGCGGCGCGGAGCTGATCGAGGTCAGCGAGCGCATCTTCGAGAAGATCGCGTACCGTGAGGGGCCTGACGGCTGGCTGGCGATCTTTCCGGCGCTCAATGCCAGGCTCCAGGCGCTGCGCCTCAGCCCGAATCCGTTTGTGATCGTCGCGGAGGCTGTGGAGAAGCCCGGCAACCTGGGCGCGATCCTGCGCACGGCCGATGCCGCAGGCGTTGACGCCCTGATCGCCGCCGAGCCGATCACCGACTGGAGCAATCCCAACATTGTGCGATCGAGCAAAGGCGCGCTCTTCAGCGTGCCGGTCGCCGCCGCCGACAACCACACAACGATCGCCTGGCTGCGGGAGCACAAGATCGGGATCGTCGCTGCCACACCGCAGGCCACGCAGCTCTACACCGACACCGATCTGAGCGGCCCGATCGCGATCGCCGTGGGGACCGAGAAGGAAGGCTTGAGCGATACCTGGCTGGAGCAGGCCGACGTTCAGGTGCGCATCCCGATGGTCGGTCAGGTCAATTCGCTGAACGTGGCTACCGCGACCGCCCTGCTGGTCTACGAGGCGGTCCGGCAGCGAGCGACATAAACTGTGAGCGCCGGCCGTCACGCCGGCGCTTTGGAGCACATAGCATGAGTGAAGCGAGAGCAACGCCCGCCGGGATGCAGCATCCACGGGTCAAGCAATATTTGTCTGTCAAAAATAACACGAAATCCAATCCCGAGAACCTGGCCTGCCTTGAGGGCCTGTGGGAGCTGACCATCGCCCGCAAAGAAGCGCTGGACATCCGGGCGTTTTTTCTCTGCCCCGAGCTGCTGCGCGGCGATGCGGCGCGGACGCTGTCCAACTCCTTGATCGACTCGGGGGTCCACTCGTATCTGGTCAGCGAAAAAGTCATGCAGCGCATGGCCGACAAAGACGAGCCCGACGGCCTGGCGGCGATTGTGCAGCTGCCGCGCTTCACCTGGGACGATCTGCCGCTGAGCGAGAACAACAGCCTGATTGTGCTGGACGCGCTCGAAATTCCGGGTAACGTCGGCACGATCATTCGCTGCGCCGATGCAGTAGGAGCTAACGGCATCGTCATCACCAACCGCCGCACACGTCTGTCGCATCCGAAGCTGCTGCACTCCAGCATGGGCTCGTCGTTTACCTTTCCGGTGATCGAGGCCCAGGTCGACGAGGCGATCGGCGGGCTCAAGGCACATGATTTTCGCATCGTGACCACCGATGCGGATGCGCCGGTCAACTATCGTCAGGCGGATTACCGGGGCCGTGTCGCGATGGTGATGGGCAGCGAGCGCTACGGAATCGTCAAGGAGTGGCATCAGGCGGCGGATGTCGAGGTGTCGATCCCGATGGCCGGCAAGATCGACTCGCTCAACGTGGGCAATGCGGCAGTGCTGATGCTCTACGAGGTTTTTTATCAGCAGCAGCCGGAGAAGTTCGCATCTAAAGAAATTTCGCGCAGCAGCTAAGCGTTGGCTGGATCAGTTAATCTGTAGGGGCACGTC
>DASWTQ010000507.1:0-4222 GCA_036402055.1 Herpetosiphonaceae bacterium | reverse complement strand
CGTGTGGCTTGCGTACGAACGGCACCGTGATCTGCTGGGGCGCGAACGGCTATGGGCAGATGTTCGTTCCATTTGACAGCTTCACTCAGATCAGCTCGCATGGCGCGACGAGCTGTGGCGTGCGAGTCGATCGCACACTGGTCTGCTGGGGCGACAACCGCTGGAGCCAGGCGACGCCGTTGAGCGGCGAGTTCCAGGCTGTCAGCGTCGGCGGCCGGTTTGCGTGCGGCCTGCGCATCGACGGGACGCTCGGCTGCTGGGGCGATAGTAACGCCTATTACCAGATCCAGCCGCCGTCAGGCACATTTGTGCAAGTCAGCGCCGGCGCCGAGCACGCCTGCGCCCTGCGTGCCAATGGCAGCATTGTTTGCTGGGGCCGCAGCGACACCGGCGCGACAACACCACCAGCGCCCGTCTTTGTCACCGATCCGGTGGACATCGCAGCGCCGCTTTCACACGTGACGACGATCAACACCATGCATGACACCGGCGACGGTCGTCTCGACGAGGACGAGCTGGTCGAGGGACATATCTTGAGCTTCACCGTCACGTTCAGCGGGGATATAACGTCCTTTAGAACTCACGCGTATCTGCTGGTAGCGGAGGGCGCGACACCCGGCTTTCAAACCACCTCCTGCGCGCGCGTCGATCCCCAGGATCAGCGGATCTTGCTGTCGTCGGCTTTCTGGCACAGTGAGCAGACCGTAACATTCGAGCCGCAGGTTCCGGCACCGGGCTCGCTGCCCAGCGGAAAATACCGCTTGTTTGTCTGCGATACTGTTACCGGCGGCTATCCGCTCCTGGACGGCGATAACAACGGAATCGCCGGCGGTAGCTTTGTGCGCAACTTCTCGGTTCTGCGTCCGCCGATGACGCCGCGCTACTTTATCCCGATAACCAGCAAGTAGCTCGTACGCAACGCATAACACAGCCCTTCCGGCAGCGCGATTTTTCAGCGTTTGATCGGAAGGGCTGTGTCGGTTGGAGTAAACCGGGCCGGGCTGTGTGAGCTAGACCTCGTGGCTGGGCTTCACGTTCGGCTCGCCGGGCTTGCGTGGCGGCGGCGGATTGACGACGATCTTGGGATCGATGTTGCCTTTGGGCTTGATCACGATCTTGGGATCGATGTCGGCTCTGGGGGTAATCACCATCTTGGGATCGATGCTATCTTCTGATGTGCTCGCGGCTCTGGCGGTAACATTCGGTATATTTCGGCTGGTCGCGCGCTGAGCGCCCGGCAGCGCAGCCGGAATCTGGCGCTGCGTCCGGGATCGCTGAGCAGCCCATAATCCCGCCACACCTGCGGCGACCAACAATCCGAGCGTAAATCCTTTCATCACCTGGCTCCTTGTGCTCGATCTGGCCTGCTGAAGCAGGATCGGTTCCAGCGTCAGTAGCCGGCCTCCAGATCGACCACGTTGCGCAGCGGCTCATCCGCGACAAAGCGCTTGAGATTCTCGATGAACAGATCGACCACGCGATCGGTGGAGCGCGGCGACGAGCCCGAGTTGTGCGGCGAGATCAGCACGTTGGGCAGCGTCCAGAGCGGACTTTCCGCCGGCAGCGGCTCCTGCTCGAAGGTGTCAAGCGCGGCCCCGGCGATCGTGCCGTTTTGCAGCGCGACCACCAGCGCCGGCTCGTCCACGATCGCGCCACGAGCAATATTGATCAGCCAGGCGTGATCGGGCAGGGCCTCAAGCTCGTGCGCGCCGACCAGATGTTTGGTCGCGGCCGTGAGCGGCGTGGCGATCACCAGAAAATCGGTCTCCGGCAGCAGGTCGCGCCACTGCTCGCCGCTGACGATGCGCTCGAAGCCTGAAACCTCACGGCCGCTGCGATTAACGCCCCAGATGCGCATGCCGAATCCGGCGGCGCGTCTGGCGATCTCCTGGCCGATGCCGCCCGCACCGAGGATTGTCAGCGTCTTGCCGCCCAGCTCATCGAACTCGACATCGCGCTCCCAGCGATGCTCGTGCTGCGCCGCCAGCATACGCGGCCCGCGCTTCACAATCGTCAGCAGCGCGTGCAGCACCCACTCCGCGATCGGGATCGCGTGAACGCCCGCCGAGTTGGTAAAGCTGATCCCGCGCTCTCGGATCGCGTCCGAGAGCAGATTCTCAACGCCCGCGCTGGCGGTGTGCATCCAGCGCAGACTCGTGGCGTGCTCAAGAATCCGCTGATAGCCCGCCTGGGAAAGATTGGCGCGAAACAATGCGACTGCCTGGCTCAGATCGGAGTCCGTCACTCCATCGTCGCCGACAACGATCAATTCCACGGGCAGATCCAGCTCCACGACACGCGCGCGTACCTGCTCGGCTACTCCGCTTGTGACAATGATTTGCATCCGATGCTCCTTCTCCGATCCAACGTTTATATGTGCTGGCATGGAGGTTGCACTACCTTCAAGCCAGAAGGGATGACGAGATGAACCGCTATCAAATATCTGAGCCGCTCCGGTCGGGCGGCATGGCAAATGTATATATCGCCTGGGACGCCGCGCTCCAGCGCAATGTCGCGATCAAGCGGCTCAAGCCCGAGCTGCTCGACGATCCGGCGGCGCTCGATGCGTTTCACTCCGAGGCGCGCACCCTGGCAGCGCTGCGTCATCCGAATATTGTCGAAGTCTTCGACGCTCATCTCGACGATCATCCGTACCTGGTGATGGAGCTGGTCGATGGCTCACCGCTCAGCGCCATAATGCCGCTGCCACCGCAGCAGGCCGTCGACTACGCGCTGCAAATCGCTTCGGCGCTGGCGCATAGTCATGCCAACGGCGTGATCCACTGTGATATTAAGCCTGATAATATCTTGATCGATCAGGCAGGCCACGTCAAGCTGCTGGATTTCGGCATCTCGCTGATCGATGGGCAGGGCTGTCACGACGAGGTGCTGGGATCGCCGCACTATATCGCGCCCGAGCGTGTGCTGGGATCGCCGCTCACGCCCGCCGCCGACATCTACTCGCTGGGCATTGTGCTGTTTCAGATGATCACAGGCGTTGTGCCGTTCGACGGTCCCGACGCTGCGTCGATCGCGCATCTGCATATCACCGAGCGCGTGCCGCTGATGAGCGAGGTCATTCTGAGCGTGCCGCTGGCGCTGGAGCGCGTGGTGGCCAAAGCGACCGCGCCCTCGGCGATTGCGCGCTACAAGGACGGCACCGCGATGTATAACGCGCTGATCGAGGCGCGCTACGAGCTGGCCGGTCTGCGGCCGCCGGTACCAACCTCGGAGCTGCCGATCTCGGCTCCCGAGCGGCTGTGGGAGATTCCCACCAGCCCGATTCCGACTATTGTGCCGCATCCGCATGATGACTCCGGTTCGTGCCTGTCGGCTGCTTGACAGACCGGCGCCTGCATCGCTACCATAAGCGCACTTCCACGCTTCATTCAGCACGCACTCGCGATCAGTTTCTAGCAGGCAGGTTTATGGCATCGCCAACAACGCCGATTTTAGCAAATCGTTATCACCTCGACAGCATCGTGTACAGCGATAGCGCTGTTGTGGCGTATCAGGCTCGCGACCAGATTCTTAATCGCACCGTGACGGTCGAGCTACTGCGCGCAGAGAAAGCCAAAGATTCAACCGCAGTGCAGCGGATGCTCGATAAGGCGCGCAACGCCGCGATCGCCAATCTGCCGCATGTCGCCGCGCTCTACGATCAGAACGCTGTCGATCAGCGTCCGTTTCTGGTGCTTGAGGAGATGGCCGGCCCGCCGCTGGCGGATCTCGTGCCGCTGTCGCCCCAGCAGGCGATCGTGCTCGTCGAAAAGATGGCCGAGACACTTGAGGCCGGACTCAGCTATCAGCAGCCGCTGCCGGAGATCAACGACCAGACAATTCGCATCAGCCACGAGGGCCGCATACAGGTGCTGGATCTGGGATTGGACCAGACGCCGCCCCATCCGGGCTACGCGGTCAAGGCGCTGGGCCAGCTGCTGAGCATGTCGATCGCCGGCGCCTCGGATCTCAGCCGGATCACGCCGCTGCGCAAGCTGGCCGAGCGCGCCACCAACGGCGAGTACCAGTCGATCGGCGATCTCTTGATGGAGCTGCGCTCCCTGAATCAGCGCGCCAACACGCCGACAACGGTCATTCCCCGCACACATCCCACAATCCCGGTACCCGACTCAGCCAGGAGCGCGCCACAGCCGGCCCGCCCAGCCCCGACCCAATCTTCAACCCCCCGACCCGCGCCTGCGGTGAGCGCCCCACGCGGCGC
>DASWTQ010000506.1:0-9650 GCA_036402055.1 Herpetosiphonaceae bacterium | reverse complement strand
ATGAACAATTTGTCCGTTGACAGGCGAGATCCTTTCTTCTATGCTCAGCCTGGTTGAGCCATCAGTAGGAAAGCGACTCGTCTATGTCGTCGATGACACCGCCCGCATCCGCTCATACGACGCGGCATATTGTGTGGCACCGCGCGGAAGAGCCCGGCATTGAGCATCTGTACCTGCGTGAGGATAGCGAGCACGTCAGCGCGGACGGTATGATCGTCGGAATGATTGACGGGCAGCTGTTCCGCCTGCGCTACGAGGTGCAGTGCGATGCTACTTACCAGTTCCAATCAGTCAACGTGCAGATGCTTCAGCCGTTCCAGCAGACGCTGACGCTGGAGCGAGCCGATGACGGCATCTGGCGCGACGGCGATCAGAACGTCCTGCACGACCTTGCGGGAGCGTATGACATCGATCTGTCTGCGTCGCCGTTCACCAACACACTATCGATCCGCCGCTTAAACCTGCAATTGGATCAGCCGACTGAGATTCTGGTGGCCTTTATCGAGCTGCCGGCCTTTACGGTTCGACCGGAGCGCCAGCGCTACACGCTCACTCACGCGTCGAGCGAATATAACATCTATCATTTCGAACATCTCTCCACAGGCTACACTGAGGATATTCGCGTTGATGCCGCCGGTTTTGTGATCGACTATCCCGGCTTATTCCAGCGTGTCCACACACAGTAGATCTTCTACCTGCTCGTATTCAAGGAGATGACCATGCACCATGACGCATTCAATCTCGACGAGGCGGTGGCGCTGCTTGAGCGCACGCCAGTCACCCTGAGCGCATTGTTCACCGGCCTGCCTGAGCGCTGGGTGCGAGCGACGGAGGACGACGGCGAATGGTCGCCCTACGATGTCGTCGGCCATCTGATCGATGGGGAGCGCACCAACTGGATGCCACGCGCGCGGCATATTCTGTCCGGCGAGCAGGTTCCGTTCCCGCCCTTCGATCGAACGACGCATCTAAACGAGAACCAGGGCAAGAACATAGACGATCTGCTCAGAACATTTGCCGAGCTACGGCGCGAGAATGTCGCGGCGCTGGTGAGCATGAATCTAACAAGCGCCGATCTGAGCCGCACGGGCCTGCATCCCGAGTTTGGCGAAGTGCGGCTCGGGCAGCTGCTCGCGACCTGGGCCGCGCACGACCTGAATCACATGCGCCAGATCATCCAGGCGATGGCGCAGGAGTATACCGAGGCTGTCGGGCCGTGGATCGCCTATCTGCCGATTTTAGGCGGGCGGGAATAAGGGGCGGCGCGGTTCAATAAGCTCCAAGGATCGGAGTGAATCTTCGTGCTGGATATTTATCGCAAAACGAAAGATGGGCAGATCATTCTTGGCAAAGGTCTGCCCGCCTTTATCCATAACGGCAACTACCACCAGGTGACGATCAAGGTTTATGCCGACGGCCTGATCGATTGCTGGCAATTGGTCGATCTGGACGGCTTCAAGCAGAAAATCCGTGAGGGCTGGGTCGTGACTCAGGTTCCCGCCGGGAAGCGTATCTCCTGCCACCATCTCTTCTATGGCTCCGCGACGCTTAACTGCTACGTTGAGATCGACGAGTTTGTGAAGGAGGTAGAAGACACGGTTCGTGAGCTTCAAGGGCAGCCGACTAGCTCCAGATTGTGTAAACAGGCATTTGAGACGTATCTGCGCCAACCTAGCAGCGACCATCAAGCAGCATTGCGTGAAGCATACGAACGCGTGCCCAAGCATCTACGCGTGTATGTGTTGCATGATATGGATGCGAAAGATGGCCCGATCAAGCGTACTATTTCTGCCCATCCGCTGGATGCTGCTACGCTTGCCAGCTACCGGCAGTGGTATTTGCGTGATACTGAATAAATTGTAGAGCTTCAATTGTGACGCAAAGGGTATCATGCCATGCGTGATGCCCTTCATTTTTGGTCAGCATAGAACAGATGTTACAGCAATCTTCCCTGCTATGCGTTCTTGAGCATTTTTATATCTGCTCAGTAGACTATAAGCGTGGCTTTGGTCGCTGCTTAGCTTAGACTTTCGGCTATTCGTTCCTTCAATCAATCGGTTTATGCTATCGAAGGTTTAAACGTAGCCGTATTCCAATCATCAAGGAGAGAGAAAGTTATGAGCCAGCACGACCAGAACCAGATCAAAGATCTGATCCTACAGTTCCACCAGGCCGCCACCAACGCCGATCTCGCCTTCATGGATCAGATCTTCGCCAACGACGAGCAGGTGCAGTTGATCGGGTCCGATCCTCGCGAGGTGATTACCGGACACGCCGCAGTTGTTCAATTTTGGACGGGTCTTTTCCAGGCGCTGCGAGACTTAGGCTATCCTAACAACGGTGGTCTGCCTACCGTGTCAGATGGGGCGTCGATCCATGTAGATGTGCATGGTCCAGTAGCCTGGGCTACGGATTTTCCCACCTGGCACTTCGCAAAAGGCACGACTGCTTTCCGTCAGACTCTGGTGTTCCATCGCGAACAAGGTGCCTGGAAGATTAGCCACACGCATTTCTCAGTAGGAGTTGCCGACGCCGATCTTCCTCTCTAGGCACTTCTAACAAACCAGGCTTAAAACCAAAAGGGCGTCATTCGTGACGCCCTTTCGCATATCTGAAACCGCAGTTTTACAGCAGCGATCCTTGCTGCGCGCCGTTGACCCTACCGTTGTTGGATACCGCATCAGTCTCTGAGACGATATCCGCCGCCGCCTCAGCCGACGACATCACCGCCGGATTGCTCGCCTCAGTGAAAGGCTCCACTGACATCGCCGCGACTTCATCGCCCGACTTGAGGTCCATCACGCGCACGCCTTGCGTCGAGCGGCCAAGCGTGGAGATGCTGCTTGCCGCCAGCTTGATGACGATGCCCTGCCGCGTGATAAAGGTCAGCGTATCCGTCGGCTCGACCACACGGGCAACCGCGATCTCATCACCCTCACGCAGCCGCATAGTGATCACGCCGCCAGTTGCGCGGCCTTTGACCGGATATTCTTCGACGAGCGTCTGCTTGCCCTGGCCGCGCTTGGTCACGACCAGCAGCGCCGCATCCGGCCGCGCCAGTTCCATGCCGATAACTTTATCCTTGGCGCCAATGTTCATGCCGGTGACGCCGCGTGCGGGACGGCCCATCGGGCGAACCTGGCTCTGCTTGAAGCGGATCGTCTGGCCCGCGCGGGTGGTCATCAGCACATCTTCGTCGCCTTTGCTCATCCGCACCCAGCGCAGCGAGTCGCCTTCTTCCAGGCCGATCGCGATCAGACCGTTGGAGCGAACCGATGAGTACTCGTTGAGGATCGTCCGCTTGATCTTGCCGTTGACCGTGGCCATCACCAGATACTCGGCGTCGTCGAAGTCGGGCACCGGCAGCATCGTGGTGACCTGCTCGTTGGGCTCAAGCGAGATCAGGTTGACCAGCGGCAAGCCTTTGGCGGTTCGTCCGGCGTCCGGCACCTCGTGCGCCTTGAGCTGATAGACCTTGCCGCGATCGGTGAAGAACAGCAGATCATCCATGGTGTTGCAGGCGATCATATGCTGCACGACGTCCTGCTCGCGGGTGGTCATGCCCTTGATGCCCTTGCCGCCGCGATGCTGCGTGCGGTAGGTGTCGGCGTTGACGCGCTTGATATAGCCACGATCGGTGATCGTCACCAGAATTTGCAGATCCGGGATCAGATCCTCGGCTGAGATGTCGCCGGTCGCCTCGGCCATGATGCGTGTTCGCCGCACATCGCCGTACTTGTCTTTGAGATACTGCAAGTCCTGCTTGATCAGGAAGAGCACGCGGCGAGTATTAGCCAGAATGTCTTCCAGCTCGGCGATCAGCTTGATCACCTCGCGATACTCGTCCTCGATCTTCTTGCGCTCCATCGACGCCAATCGGCCCAGCTGCATCTCAAGGATCGCGTTGGCCTGCGCCTCGCTCAGCTTGAAGTTCTGAATCAAGTTATTGCGAGCGCTATCGCGGGTGCGCGAGTTGCGGATCGTGGCGATGATCTCGTCCAGGTGATCCAGCGCGATCTTCAAGCCTTCGAGGATGTGCGCCCGCGCGCGAGCTTTTTCCAGCTCGTACTCGGTGCGGCGGCGGATCACGTTCTGGCGATGCTCGATATAGTATTGCAGCACCTTCTTCAGCGTCAGCACGCGCGGCTGGTTGCCTTCGACCAGCGCCAGCATGTTTACGCCAAAGGTGACCTGCATCTGGGTGTACTTGAAGAGATGATTCAGCACCTTGCGTGGCTGAGCGTCCTGCTTGAGGATGATCACCAGCCGAATGCCGTTGCGATCCGACTCGTCGCGCACGTCACGAATGCCATCGATCTTGCGATCTTTGACCAGCTCGGCGATGCGCTCGATCAGCCGCGCCTTGTTGACCTGATAGGGCAGCTCGGTGACGACGATGTGATATGCGCCGCGCGCCGCCTCTTCGACGTGCGCCTTAGCGCGGATCACGATGTGGCCCTTGCCCGTCGAGTATGCGTTGATGATACCTTCGGTGCCCAGAATCACACCGCCGGTCGGAAAGTCCGGGCCGGGAACGAAGCGCATCAGATCCTCGACAGTCGCGTCGGGATTATCGATCAGGTGAATAATCGCGTCGTTCAGCTCGGCCAGGTTGTGCGGCGGGATATTGGTTGCCATGCCCACCGCGATACCGGCAGCGCCATTGAGCAGCAGGTTCGGCAGTTTGGCCGGCAGCACCGACGGCTGCATATACGAGCCGTCGAAGTTGGGGACAAAATCGATGGTGTTCTTGTCGATGTCGTAGAGCATTTCCTCGGCGACTTGCGACAGCCGCGCCTCGGTGTAGCGCATAGCTGCCGGCGGATCGCCGTCCACGCTACCGAAGTTACCCTGTCCATCGACCAGCGGATAGCGAATATTCCACTCTTGCGCCAAACGGGCCAGCGCGTCGTACACGGAGCTGTCGCCGTGGGGGTGCATCTTACCCAGGACATCGCCGACGATACGCGCGCATTTTTTGTAAGATTGGTTATACCGGATGCCCATGTCCCACATGCCATACAGGATGCGGCGCTGCACCGGCTTGAGGCCATCGCGAACATCCGGCAGCGCGCGCTGCACGATCACGCTCATCGCGTAATCGAGATACGCGGAGCGCATTTCGCTGTCGATGTTGATGGGCCGTACTATGCCTATTTCCACTCCGAAGCCCCCTTGACACTACTCCGATTCATGCGATTAGGATGCTTTATTATACCACTCCGAGCCGCCGTTGTCGAATACGGTTTAGTACATGCGTTCGTTGATTTGAATCATGATCACGGTCTGGTCATTGTGGTTGAGGTTAGCGCACCTTTAGGGTGCTACGGTTGGAATGGGCGTTGGTGTTACAGGCAGCTTGGATACAGGCGCGGGCGAGGATGCGATGGTTGTGATAAAGGCGCTGACGAGAGCTTCCAGATCTTCTCGTCGACTGGCTCTTGCGCCGAAGCCAAAGTCATTGTTTGGCGGCAGCCAGCTCAACATGAACGTAGGATAGCATGTGAGCATGTCAGGCTTAGAAACTTGCTCTTGCCACTTTCGCTCGGTCCAGAAGACATCTTGATCGCGCTGGATGGTCTCATTCCTAAACAGCCCGAATCTATCCCAGGGATAGTGAGCGCTTTGCTTAGGCACAGAGCCGATGTATATTCGCAGGAACGAGGGATGTTCATCTGCCGGGCGTCCGATCTCGGTGTACTCAACGCCGAAGAAATACTCGTTTTCGATAAAGTTTGTGCGCTGATGGCCGGCGATCGTGGCAGGCAGATTGGCTAATACGCCGCGCAGCATATTCGCGTCGTTCGGAAATGTGGCGTTGCTGAGATCTACGAGGGCAGGCATAGACTGAATCTGATCTGGCCCAGGGTAAGGTGCTGTCATCATCGGCGGTGGCGAGTAGCAGGCTATGGAGGGCGGTGCTTCCCGTAGTGTACTGGTAACTATCTGTGGTGTTTCGGTAGCTGACTGTGATGTTTCAATAACGGGCTGTAGTGTTTCAGCTTGTCCACTCGATGACAAATCCGCAGCCGCTCCGCAAGACGTGATGAACACCATACCAATCAGGAGGATCATGAAGCTTCGAAGCATACGCGGCCCCTTTCTGAAAGTTATGAGCTATGACGGCACCGCGATGCGGCTGGTTCCTTTAGCGGCCCGTGCGCAAACAAAAGAACCGGGTGCCCTCCGGGCGAACAAAAGAACAAAGGGTTTCAATCGCATCATTGTTGTTCTTTTGTTCTTTTGATCCTTTGTTCATTTGGCTTGGCCCTCACCCCTGCCTCACGATGTTCGGCATCCCCTCTCCCATTGCCATAGGCGAGGGGAGAGTCGGTACTTTGTTCTTTGTTCTATCTTTGTTCTCCTTCGGTCCTACTCTCCCGATCGCCTGCCTGCTGCTGTTTTCAGGACTAACAACCGGCCGCTCACAGTTTACAATCATCGTTTAGACGTGCACGCCCGCTGGATTTAGCGCTAACAAAACGCTAACACTCCACTAACGCTGTATTGACACCTCGATGTTATAGTCCATCCTAGATTGCCACGGAGGAGATTGTATATGGCTTTTAATATCAATCGTTTTACTGAAAAATCCCAGGAGGCGCTGGTCGCGGCGCAAAATCTGGCTGAGCGCAACGGCAACAGCCAGGTTGAGCCCGAGCATTTGCTGCTGGCGCTGCTTGAGCAGAGCGATAGTGTCGTGCCCCAGGTGTTGAGCAAGCTGAACCTGGCGGTCGGCGCGCTGATGCAGCAGATTCGCGCTGAGATCAACAAGCTGCCGCGCGTCAGCGGCAGCAGCGTCAAGGTTTCGATCGGCTCGCGGCTGCGCAACGCTCTGATTCATGCTCACGACGAGCTGGCGCTCTTCGGCGATGAGTATGTGTCGACCGAGCATCTGCTGCTGGCGCTGCTTGAGCACGGCGGTAGCGCCGTTCAGCGTGTGCTTCAGAGCGCGGGCCTGACGCGCGATCGGCTGCTTCAGGCGCTGCGCGAAGTGCGCGGCACCCAGCGCGTCACCAGCGCGAATCCCGAGGGCACCTATGCGGCGCTGGAGCAGTACGGCCGCGATCTGACCGACCTGGCTCGACGCGGCAAGCTTGATCCGGTGATCGGCCGCGACGAGGAGATTCGCCGCGTCATTCAGATCTTGTCGCGCCGCACCAAGAATAACCCGGTGCTGATCGGCGAGCCCGGCGTGGGCAAGACCGCGATCGTCGAGGGCCTGGCGCAGCGCATTGTGCGGGGTGATGTGCCTGAAGCGCTCAAAGATCGCAAGGTGGTCTCGCTCGACATGGGCGCGCTGGTGGCGGGCGCGAAATATCGCGGCGAGTTCGAGGAGCGGCTCAAGGCGGTGCTCAAAGAGATCCAGGAGCGCGCCGACATTATTCTCTTCATCGACGAGCTGCACACCGTGGTTGGCGCGGGCGCGGCCGAGGGCGCGATGGACGCCGGCAACATGCTCAAGCCGATGCTGGCGCGTGGCGAGCTGCGGCTGATCGGCGCGACGACGCTTGACGAGTATCGCAAGCATATCGAGAAGGACGCCGCGCTGGAGCGTCGTTTCCAGCCAGTCGTCGTGAGCGAGCCGAGCGTCGAGGACACGATCTCGATTCTGCGCGGCCTCAAGGAGCGCTACGAGACCCATCACGGCGTGCGCATCACCGACAGCGCGATCGTCTCGGCGGCGGTGCTCAGCGATCGCTACATCAACGATCGCTTCCTGCCCGACAAAGCGATCGACCTGATCGACGAGTCGGCGGCGCGGCTGCGGATGGAGATCACCAGCGATCCCCAGGAGCTTGACGACCTCAAGCGCCGGATCATGCAGCTTGAGATCGAGCGCGAGGCGCTGAAGATGGAGAAAGACGCGGCCAGCAAGGAGCGACTTGAGAAGATCGAGCAGACGCTGGCCAATCTGCGCGAAAGTCGCAACGCCGTCGAGGCGCAGCTTCAGCGCGAGCGCGAAAAGATCCAGCGCATTCAACAGATCAAACAGCAGCTCGACGAGACCCAGGTTGCGATCGAGCGGGCGCAGCGTGAGTACGACTACAACAAAGCTGCCGAGCTTCAGTACGGCCAGCTGACGCGCCTGGAGCAGGAGCTAGCCGAGGCCGAGGCGCAGGTGCAGTCCGCTGGCGGCTCGCTGCTCAAGCAGGAAGTCGACTCGCAGGACATCGCGGCGGTAGTGTCGCGCTGGACCGGCGTACCCGTGAGCAAGCTGCTTGAAGGCGAGGTCGAAAAGCTGGTCAAGATGGAAGATCGGCTCCATGCGCGCGTGATTGGCCAGGACGACGCGGTGCGCGCGGTGGCGGATGCGGTGCGCCGGGCACGGGCCGGGCTGCAAGATCCGAATCGTCCGCTGGGCTCGTTCCTGTTCCTTGGCCCGACCGGCGTTGGTAAGACCGAGCTGGCTCGCGCGCTGGCCGAGTTCTTGTTCGACGACGAGCACGCCATGATCCGCATCGATATGTCGGAGTACATGGAGAAGCATACCGTGGCCCGGCTGATCGGCGCGCCTCCAGGCTATGTGGGCTACGAGGAGGGCGGCCAGCTGACCGAGGCAGTGCGCCGACGGCCCTACAGTGTGGTGCTGCTCGACGAGATCGAAAAGGCGCATCCCGATGTGTTCAATGTGCTGCTGCAAGTGCTGGACGATGGACGCCTGACCGACGGTCAGGGGCGTGTGGTCAACTTCAAGAACACCGTGATCATCATGACCAGCAACATCGGCAGCATCTTGATCCAGGATATGACGCAGAGTCGCGCCAGCGAGGAGGCGATTCGCGTGCGGGTGCTGGACGAGCTGCGTAATCATCTGCGGCCCGAGTTCCTCAACCGCATCGACGAGGTGATCGTGTTTAGTCCGCTGAGCCGCTCGCAGATCGGGCAGATCGTAGAGATTCAGCTCAAGCGGCTGCGCAAGCTGCTCGGCGATCGCAAGCTCTCGCTGGAGCTGACGCCGGCCGCGCAGCATCATCTGGCCGAAGAAGGCTACGATCCGATCTACGGCGCGCGTCCGCTCAAGCGTGTGATTCAGCAGCGGCTCCAGAATCCCCTGGCGATGCTGATCTTACAGGGCTCGTTCCGTGAGGGCGACACGATCCTGGTCGACGCCAACGACGAGGGCTACACCTTCAGCCGGTCGGTAGAGGCAGAAGTGGTTCACTGAGTAGTAACAAAGATCCGAAGCTAGATTGGGAAGGATACGCGTACAGCGTATCCTTTTTTTATTCGCGCAAGTAAATCACAATATTTTTACAAATTATTGACATTTGTAGGTCGCTATGCTACAGTCGGCTCAAGTCAAACACGCCAAACCGGCTGATATTTGTTTGGTGATGGTCTGGCAACAGCTCATGTCTCAACCATTACACCGGTGTTATAGCTGAAGTATTGAACGTATAGCTTGCTTCTTAAGCCGAGCTGCCGCGTTTCCTAGTAAGGAGATGCGGCAGTTGTGGTTTAAGCTGCTTTAAGATGATCGCCTCTAACGTATTGCCCGGCGCTATTGGTACGACTGAGGCGACAGTAGTAGGTGAATCTTTACATCTATTGATATTGATCCCGGCTTGTGCTATAGTCGGCTTAAGCAAAAGGTAACCTCCACAACATCCAAGCTTTCATTTATCTGCTACCTTTTCGTGCCCCCC
>DASWTQ010000505.1:0-21071 GCA_036402055.1 Herpetosiphonaceae bacterium | reverse complement strand
ATCAGCGCCACATGCAGCCGTGCCAGCGCCGCGTCGTGGATGCCATCGCCGTAGCGGCTCCACACGCGCCGGGTGTCGTGGTTGCCCAGCGTGTTACACGGCCACGCCCCGTGCGGCAGCTCCGATAGTCGCATGGCCTGGTTGGCGCGAATATGTGCCGGCCTCAGACGATCGACGCGCATCAGCGGGAAGTTGAACACCAGATGCAGCTCGTCGTCGCCGGAGCCGTGGAAGGCCACATCCTCATCCTCGCCCACCAGCACGCGATCGCCGGGATACTCATCGACGATCGCGCGCAGCTCCTGCATCAGATCGTGGAGGCCGGGCTGGAGCACCTGGAAGCGCATCAGCTGCCCGTAGTCGGCCAGATCCAGCATATTGGCGGTGAAGAACTCGCCCGGCGGCAGCTTGAGCGTGTGATTGGGCAGCTCGGGATGCTCAAAGATCGTGCCGATCGCGTCGAGCCGGAAGCCGTCCACGCCGAGGTCGAGCCAGAAGCGCACAGCTTCCCACATCGCGCGCTTGACCTCGGGATTGCGCCAGTTGAGATCCGGCTGCTCCTTGAGAAACGCGTGATAGTAGTACTGCCCGGTCTGCGGATCAAGCTCCCAGGCCGAGCCGCCAAAGATCGAGACCCAGTTGTTGGGCGGATCGTCGCCGTTGCCGTCGCGCCAGACGTACCAATCGCGCTTCGGGTTATCGCGGCTTGAGCGTGACTCGACAAACCAGGGATGCTGATCCGATGTGTGGTTGAGCACCAGATCCAGCACGACGCGGATATCGCGCGCGTGGGCCTCGTGCAGAAAGCTGGTAAAATCGTCGAGCGAGCCATACTCGGGGCCGACGCCGGTGTAGTCGGAGATATCGTAGCCACAGTCCAGAAACGGCGAGGGATAGTGCGGCGACAGCCAGAGCGCATCGATGCCGAGATCTTTAAGATAGTCCAGCTTCTCGGTCATGCCGCGCAAATCGCCGATACCATCGCCGTTAGCGTCGGCAAAGCTGCGCGGATAGATCTGATAAAAAACGCTTGCTTGCCACCACGTCTGCTGCATACTCATCCTCCGCTAATAATCACTGCTCCTATTGTACATCGCAACGCAGCAGCGCCGGAACGCTGGTTCCCGGCGCTGGCGTATGATTATTGATTTGTCTGGCGGTAGTCAGGCGGATGAGAGGAGCAGCGAGCCTACGGTGATCAGGTCGCAGGATGTGGCTGGAAAATGATCTAGAAAAGACCGGGATACGAATTCGGCTTGCCGAGCACATCAAGAACCGGACTCTCGCTCTCAGCGGGCAGCCAACGAGGCCGCCGGTGCCAGGCTTTCCGGTTGAACGCTTCCTCGCTGAGGTTGAGCTTCACAAGCTTGCCTGACACATCGGCGATAGCGGTGTAGGGAATGTAGCAGGCCCCGCCGCCATACGGAAAGTGAACTTCAAGCCGCGAGCATTGATCCTCGTCGCAGGGCTGAGTACTGCTCTGCGGATCGGTGCCGAACCACACATGCGCAACCTTGCCCAGCGACACGCCGTCATCGGTTCGCACGTCCATACCGTTGCGGATGCTACCCATCACATTATCGATCGCCATAGCCGTTCTCCTTTCGGGCCAGGTATCGGAGATTTGCCTCGGTGCAGCGACGATGAGTACCTTCTTGTGATTATGTAAAAGCGATTACCCGCTGGTTTATCATCCGCGCTGGCATGGGCTGCAAGTTAAACAGCTACGCCAGCGCCGGAACACGGTTCCCGACGCTGGCGTAAAAGCCTTCTCCTCTTCTGGCGCTAGCGGCCGGTCAGGCCGGTGAGCGTAATACCCTCGATAATCTTGCGCTGGCCGATCAGATACACCACCAGCACCGGAATCACCGCGATCGCCGAGCCGGCCATGAGCAGCGTCCAGTCGACGGTGTACTGGCCTTTAAATTGATCAAGCATCAGCGGCACCGTGAACAGATTGGGATCGCTGAGAAAGATCAGCGGGACGAAATAGTTGTTCCACGAGCCCAGGAACAGGAAAATACCCAGCGCCGACATCGCCGGCACCAGCAGCGGCAGAATGATCGACCAGTAGATGCGCCAGCGATTCGCGCCGTCGACGATCGCCGCCTCCTCCAGCTCCTTGGGAATGCCGCGAATGAACTGGCGCAGCAGAAAGACCGCGAAGGCGTTGAAGAGCGCGCCCGGCACAATAATCGATAAATGTGTGTTGACCCAGCCTAGCTGCTGCATGATCAGGTAAAGCGGAATGATCGTGACCTGGCCGGGCACCATCATCGTCGCCAGGAATAACATAAACACAATCTCATGGCCGGGAAAGCGGATCTTGGCGAAGGCGTAGGCCGCCATCGACGCGGTCAGCAGCGTTGCGCCGACCACGATGAAGCTGATGTAGAAGCTGTTGAAGTAGGCACGGCCAAACGGCAGCGCCTGAAGCGATGCCGGGTAATTCGACCACACGACCGGATCGGGAATCCACTTCGGCGGGATGATAAAGGCCTGCGACAGATCCTTGAGCGAGGTCAGGATCATCCACACAAACGGAAAGACCATCATGACCGCGCCGATGGACAGCACGATATGCAGGAGAATCGTCTGAACCCGGCTGGTACCCGGCTTTTCACCGGTTCCGCGTCGGGCCCGAGTCGGGAGGGATACACTCGCCATACAAACCTCCTAATCCTCGTAGTGGACCCAGCGCTTCTGGGCGTAGAGCTGGAAGATCGTGATCACCATGATGATCAGGAACAAGAGCACCGCCGCCGCCGAGCTTTTGCCGAAGGTGAAGTCTTTGAACGCCAGCGTGTAGATATGAAAGACCATTGTGTAGCTGGCCTTGCCCGGACCGCCGCCGGTCATGACGTTGGCCTGGTCGAAGACCTGGAACGAGCTGATGAACGAGGTGACCGTCAGGAAGAAGATCGTCGGCGACAGCAGCGGCAGCGTCACGTTGCGGAAAATATGCCACTTGTTCGCGCCGTCGATCTGCGCGGCCTCCACCAGCGAGGTCGGCACGTTCTGCAAGCCGGCCAGAAAGATCACCATGTTATAGCCCAGGCCCCACCAGATGCCGATCACCGCGAGCGCGGGCACCACGAACCGCGAGTCGGTTAGCCAGCTCGGCAGATCGATGCCAAACCAGGATTGCATGTAGGTGTTGATGATGCCGAAATCGTCGTTCAGCAGATACAGCCAGACTACCGACACGGCCACGGAGCCGGTCACGACCGGCATGAAGTACAGCAGCCGGTAGAAGGTTTTGCCGCGAATATTGTTCAGCCCCATCGCCACCAGCAGCGACAAGAAGAGGCCACCGGGCACCGCGATCAGCGTGTACAGCAGCGTGTTCCACAATGCGATACGCAGATCCGGCAATCGTAGCTGCTCGACGAAGTTCTGAAAGCCGACAAACGAGCGGTCGCCGAAGCCATCCCAGCTGGTCAGGCTCAGGTAGAAAGCCGCAGCCAGCGGAAGCAGCGAAAAGACGATCAGACCCAGCAGCTGTGGTCCGACGAACAACAGCGCCCATAGCAGATCGGCACGCCGCCGGTTCATCTCACCACGCCCGGTCGTGGCAGTGCCGATGCGTGGGGTAGTAGTAGTCGCCATGCTAGTACACCTTTCGCTTGAGGAGCGCAGCACGTCTATAAGCCACCTGGCGCGCTACGCTCACACACGAATCTTCAACTTATCGCTGGCCTACCCCGCGCCCTGCTTCTGCTTCACCAGCTCGGCGATCTTTTGCAGCATGGCTCCCGCTTCGCCGCCATTAATATAGACCTCGCTCAGATACTTTTCGATGTCGCTGCTCAGGCCGGCGTAGTTGGCCATGCCCGGCCAGACCGCGTACCCAATCTCGCGGGCATCGATAAAAGCCTGCCAGTTGGCCGGCAGATTGCCCTCGGAGACGACTTGATCGGCACCGGAGACCGACGGAACCGCGTTGCCGCCGCCCTGGAGCCGGAACGTCTGGCCCTGCGGCGAGACGAAATCGGTCAGCATGGCAAACGCCGCGTCCTGGTTAGCCGCCTTGATGTTCTGTACCATGTAAGCCGTGGCGATCGTGGCCGGCTCGATCTTGTTACCTGTGTTGGTCGGCCAGGGCGCGATGTCGTACTGCAAATTTGCCGCTTTCTTGAACTGCGGCAGCAGCCAGCGCCCGGCGACGACAAAGGCCGACTGCTGCGACAGGAACATCGCGTCAAGGCCCTGGCCTTTCGGAAGCGTCCCTGAGAAGGTGAAGGTCTTGGCTTTGAGGTTGTCCAGCACATACTGGAACGCTTCTTTGGCTTTTGGGTCGTCCACGGCAACAAACGTATTGCCGTCAAAGACTTTGCCGCCGTTGGTAGTAACCCAGCCCCAGGCCGGCCCAAACCAGGCCTCGAAGACCACGCCGCGCTTGCCCGTCGCCACGACCTTCTGCGTCATGTCCGACAGCGCATCCCAGTTCCACTTGCCCTCCTTCTGAAGATCGGCGGGCATCGTGGTCACACCGGCATCCTGGAGGAGCTGCTTGTTGTACCAGAACACCAAGGGATTGCAGTCGACGGGCATACCCCAGATCTTGCCGTCTTCGGTTCTGGCTGGACCCCACAGACCTTCGGTAACATCGTCGGGGTTGGACTTGCTGTTCGGCCCTTTCAACAGCTCGGTCAGATCGACGATCTGCTTGGACTGGATCAGCTTGGACATCGTGGCATCGCCCGAGTAGAAAAGATCGGGCGCGGCACCACCGCTGAGCTGCGTCAACAGTTTGGCCTCGTAGTCCTGGGGCTGCGGGATCAGCGTGGCGTTGGCGCCGGTGCGCTTGTTGAAGTCGGCGGTATATTCCTGGAAGCGCTGGATCTCGCCGGCATTGCCCCAGGTCGACCATTTGATCTGAGCACCCTTGAGCGCGGCGCTGCCCTGTCCACCAGCCGCGCCTGCGGCTTCCTGGGTAGCAGCTGTATTGGGCGCTCCGCTGGCTGACGCACCTGTTCCGCCGGTCTGGTCACTCTGACCGCACGCGGCGAGCGCAATACTGCCGAACGCCGCAGCAGTGGCGGTGAGAAACTTGCGCCGGTTGACCCCTTTCGGTTCGTTGTCGTGACTCATCGAACATCCTCCCATCGCGGTACTAACGGTGTATCGAGCCCACATTGCTCACGGCGAAGGATTTCGGTCCCCTGAGCACACATCGCTCAGGTCCAGGCGTCTAGTAGCTGCCAGGATATGAAGGCGGCCTGACGAGATGATCGAAGTCTTCGTTATCGGGCGCGGACGGCAGCCAATCCGGCCGCCGGTGCCACAGCTTCTCGTTGAATGCTTCCGCGCTGAGGTTGAGATTCACACTTTTGCCCGACACACCGGCGATGGCGCCGTAGGGCACGTAGCGTGTCCCACCTCGATGCGGCAGCTGGATCTCAAGGCGCGAGCATTCTTCCTCGTCGCACGGCTGGCCGCCGGAAGGATCGATACCCATCCACACGTGCGCCACCGTGCCCAGCGACACCCCTTCCTCAGATCGTACGTCCATGCCTTTGTGGATGCTGGTCATCACGTTATCGATCGCCATAGCCTTGCTCCTTCCTGGCTACGTGCCGAGCACTCCTATGATTCCTGCACCACCTGCCGCTCGCTTGCCACCCTCATCTTTTATGGCTTATCGCTGGTCACCATCACGCCCAGCGCCGACAGCAGCCGCTCGTAGGTACCGCCTTTGATCACAAAGGCATCGGCGCCGGCTGCCAGCGCGGTCGTCTGCTCCAGCGTGTACATCGTCAGCACAATTACGACGATCTCAGGCCAGCGCTGCTTGATCAGCCGAGTCGCCTGCACGCCGTCGAGCACCGGCATATGCAGATCCATCAGCACCACGTCTGGCCGGCACTCCACAACCTGATCGAGCGCATCCTGGCCGTTGGCTGCCTCACCAACCACCATGATCTCCGGCCAGGTTGCTAACAAGTCGCGCAATCCAGACCGGGCGCGCGCGCTATCGTCGGCTATCAGCACCCGAATCGGTTGCGCCATCATCGCTCCCTTGCTCTCACAGGCATGAAGACGTTGACAGCTTCAAGTATGTGCGCCGCGCCTGCGGCTGTCATTGCATAAAAGGTAAATCGCGGGTATATAAAAAAGAATATAGCCATGCGGGTCTGGCTATACTTTCGTAGTGGTGACGCTATAACAGATGATATAGAGGAGCTATCACAAATAGCAGGGGGCGCTTCTAGCCGGCGTCATCGCCGTCGCCGAGGGAGGCCAGACCTTCGCGCAGCGCGTACAGCGCCGCCTGGGTGCGGCTGGCCAGATGCAGCTTGCTGAGGATATTGCTGACATGCACGCGCACGGTGCCCTCGCCGATGCCGAGCGCCGCCGCGATCTCGTGGTTGCTCTCGCCATGCGCGACCAGCCGCAGCACCTCGACCTCGCGCTCGGTCAGCGGCTCGGCTGTCGGCGGATGCTGGGGTGGATGGGCCAGCTCTTGCAGCACACGACGCGCGACCGTCGGATGGAGCGAGGACTCGCCGCGATGAACACGCTGGATCGCGCGCACCAGGTCGGCCGGGCCGAAATCTTTGAGCGTGTAGCCCAGCGCGCCGGCGCGGATCGCCGGAAAAACCTTATCGTCGGCCTCGAAGCTCGTCAGCACGAGAATGCGCGCGCGCGGCTGGTTGCTCAAAATCCGCTCGATCGCCGCGATGCCGTCCAGCTCAGGCATGACCAGATCCATCAAGATCACATCCGGCTGGAGCCGCAGCGCTTCCGCCACCGCCTCGCGACCGTTGCGCGCCTCGCCCACGACCTCGATCTCGGGCTCAAGTGCCAGCAGCGCACGAATCCCTGTGCGCACCACCAGATGATCGTCGGCAATCAGAACACGGATCGGAGCTGTCATAGCGCTACCTCCACACGCAGCTGCGTGCCCGCGCCCGATGCGCTGCGCAGCGATAATTGCCCACCGCACTGCGCGACCCGCTCGGCGATTCCGCGCAGTCCCAGCCCGCCGTTGTGGCCGGCCGTGCCGGGATCGAAGCCGTCGCCGTCATCGCTAATCTCAAGCATCACGCCGCGCTCGGTTTGTTCCAGCTGCACGACGATATGCTGAGCATGCGCGTGTTTCAGCGCATTATTCAGCGCCTCCTGCGCGATGCGGTAAAAGGTCTGCTCGACCTGCGACGGAAGCTCGCCGACGCCGTCCGCCAACAGCCTGGTTTGCAGACCGGCGCGCCCTTCGACGGCGTTCAGCCGGGCTTGCAGCGCGGCGACCAGCCCGACCTGCTCCAGCATCGGTGGGCGCAGCTCGAAGATCAACAGACGCATCTCGTCGAGCGCCTCCTGAGCAGTCTCCTGAAGCGCGTGCAGCGAATCGCCAGCGCCGCCGACTTCGCCTGCCGCCAGCAGCCGCCAGGCCGCCTGAGCATGCAGCGTGATGCCGTACAGCGCCTGCGTCACCGAGTCGTGAAGATCGCGCGCCAGCCGCTCGCGCTCTTCCATCACGGCCTTGTCATGAGCCGCGCTGATCAGCCGCGCATTCTCAAGCTCTAGATCGCGCGCCTGCTGCTCCAGCGTTTGTTGCGCTGCTACTCGATCGATCGCCAGCGCCAGCACGTTGGCGACGGCTTGCAGAAAGTAGCGCTCCCGGTCGCTAAAAGACTGCGGCCTGGTCAGATCGACGCTGAGAAAGCCAAAAGGCTGCTGCTGGCCCTGGATCACGGCGTAGAGACTACTTGCTACATTGTGCTGATGCAGAATCGGTGGTCGCTCTGGCAGTGGTGTGTGGTGCCAGTCTACGCTGGTCGCGGGGCTCGTCGCTTGCACAACCAGCGCGATCAGCGATGTCGCCGCTACGTCGATAGTCGCCGCGCCGGCCAGGCCCGGCTGCCAGCCGACGCCGGTGCGGAGCAGCAGCGTGCTGCAATCAGGCGACAGCTCCCAGATTGCGCTATGCTCGGCGGACAGCGCGTGCGCGGCAATCAGCGCGGCCTGCTCCATAAGCAGAGGAAGGTCAGCTCCCGCCAGTACCAGATGAGTCAGCCGAGCGAGCGCAGCCTCATGCCTCGCATCCATGTCCATCTCCTTGTCGAGGGACGAACGTATCCAGGCGCTGTCATGCTTCGTTCTGCTGCATAGCTCAGCACAACCCTTGAAAATGATCGCGCCGCCTGACAATATTATGTCAATGTAAAAGAAAGCAGATCGCTATAACAGATAGAGCAATTACCTGGCCCCGCCTGAGCACCCTAGTATGAGAGTAATTTGTGGCAATATACCATACTAAAGCGCTTTAGTAAAGGGCTTTAGTAGCGCTTTGTGCTATAACTTAGATTAAACATTTCAAACAAGGCCGACACACTCTATGCCGAGAGCAACCATTAGCGATATTGCCCGCGCGGCCGGCGTTTCTCAAACCGCCGTCTCGTTCGCCTTCAACAGTCCGTCGCGGCTCAGCCCGGCGACAGTCAGCCGCATTCTGGCCGTCGCAAACGACCTTGGCTACGTGCCGAATCCGCTGTCACGCGGGCTGGTGGCGGGACGAACGGGGATGCTGGGCGTGATCGTGCCGCAGAGCCTTGACACGATCTATGCCAATCCATTCTTCGCAACCTTATTCCGGGGTATCGGCAGTATCTGTGATGAGCATAATCTGGGACTGCTCACGCTGAGCCCGCATAACCACTCGCTTGAACAGTCGATCGCGCGCGCTCCAGTGGATGGCTTTATTATCGTGGGGCTCAACGAGCAGCACCATGAGGTTATGCCGCTGCGGAAGCGCGGCATTCCGTTTGTGATCGTCGACGGCGATGCAGAAACGGCGCCGTCCGTGAACAGCGAAGACGAGATCAGCGCCTATGTCTCTGCCGCACACCTGCTCAAGCAGGGACATCGCGAGGTGATGATCCTGGCGTTTGAAACACCGGATCGCCATCTCGACAACATTTTCTACGGCGTGGGCGCGCGCCGAACGTGGGGCTACCGGCGGGCCTTCGCGGAGTATGATCTTCCGTGGCCGGAAAGCACATTCCTGCCGACGATCGGATCGATCGAAGGCGGCGCACGGCGCTTCGCGGCAGCCTGGGACGACGGCCACCGCCCGACGGCTGTGCTGGCCGCCAGCGATGTGATCGCGCTGGGCGTGCTGCAAGCGGCTCGGCAGCGCGGCCTGCACATTCCCGGCGACCTTGAGGTGATCGGCTACGACGATATTCCGCTGGCGGCGCTGGCCTGTCCGGCGCTTTCAACGGTTCGCCAGCCGATCGTGGAGAAAGGCCGGCTCGCCGCCGATCTGCTGGTTGCAGCCTTGAACGGCGAGCCGGGCGCGGAGCAGCTTATGCTCCCAAGCGAGCTGATTCTGCGCGAAACGACCCGCTAGATGATCAGAGCGCCATAATGCACGTGTTCGCCACCGAGGAGCAGGGTTGGGTCACGGCGGAGCGGCGAATGGGGCAGCAGGGACTTGTTGTATCGCAGGAACCAGGCAGAATAGAAGAAACATGACCACAATTAAGCGACCACGTTTCATAAAGATTGCTCCTTGTATTTAAGGATGCGAGCCAGGACAAGCACCGAGGCCAGACGTACCCCCAACGGCGACACTAAGGAATGAGCCACTCTCCTCGTCTCGGATTTGGTTGTTCTGATAGGGATCGCGGGCACGCACCAATGGTCGAATAGCAAGGTGTGACCAGTCGTTATTTGCGGTTGCGGGCGGCGTCCGATACTGCCATTGAATCGTGACAGATTGTTGCGGAGGCAATGAAAGTGTGTGAAAGTGTTGATCAGATGGAACGGAGGCTGACCAGTAGGTGACCTGTTCGGGGTTCGAGGCAAGCTCGGTCATGCGGAGATCAAGCACCGATACCGGCAATGAGGACTCGTAGATGATGGAAGAGACATTGGTGATCGTGAGCGTGAATATCATTGGAGAATCGAAACGTGCACAATTTGTAGAGCTTGTAAGCACATAAACAAACGCCCCACCATCTCGGGTACCAAACTCAGCATGGTCACTAATTGGGCCAATATAAGGATCAGGGGCGGATGGGGAACGACATGCAACCAGCGCAAGTACCCAATATGCAGCGAGCATGACAGACGCAGCGGCACGACGTACCATAACTTTCTCCAACGTTCGGAAGCAGTAGCATAATCACAAGGCAACCCCTTGTACGATCGTGTTGTTGCCGCACGCGCGAACACTGACCATGATAGCCAGCCCCGATCCCAACGCAATAGCGCGTCAGTCCATAGCCCACACGGCAACACACCCGACCAACAGGCCGTGATTGGCCGCCGAGTCGGGTGTGCTTGTAGTGCGGCACTGCGCGATCGCTAAGCGCTGCTGAAGGCGTGCAGCCGACGAGCGCCATCAGACGGAATAGCTGAGCCCGTGTCCGAACGGAAAGAGCGGCTGCTCGGAGTCGAAGGGAACATCCGAGTGCTGCTTGCGCACGGCCTCCATCGAGGAGGGCAGCTCAAACGGCAGCTTGCCGGTGGGAGCGAAGCGGCCAAAGACCACGTCGAGCACGGCCTGGTCGCTGGCGCCGAACTCACCCAGCAGCGCGGCGGCACTCTCGGCGATCTCGGGGATTACGGCCGGACGATCCAGGTGAATCGCGACAATGGTCGGCTTTTGCGCCAGCATGTCCAGAATGCGCTCCTTCTCAGGGCTCTTGAAGTCCAGATCTCCGGCGTGGAACAGGCGCTCCAGAAAGTTGCCGTTGCGCTGCTCGTAGGGCGTGTTCAGCCGCAGCAGGATCAGATCAGCCTCCTCGGCGCTGGTCACGACCTCAGCATACTGCGCGGCGGTCTCGGGCGCGATGCCCTCGACGTAGATCCTGGGACGGCCCGGCACCGGCAGCATCGTCGTGCCATGCACAGCGCCGTTCCTGAGCAGCACGATCGACCGGCGCTGAGCCAGATCGCCGGCCGCGCGGAACGCCTCGCTGCCGACAACACGCTCGGCGTGATCCTCGTCGATGTAGGGATTGTCGAACAGTCCCAGCCGGAACTTGTCGCGCAGCAGGCGGCGCACCGACTCGTCGAGCCGCGACTCGCCGATCTCCCCGCTGCGCACCAGCGCCACCACCAGCTCGGGACACGCCTCGCCGCCGAACTGATCCACGCCCGCGTCGAGTGCTTTCTTGAGCCGCTGCTCAGGCGTGAGATCCTCGACGCCCCAGGCGCGCGCCACCAGCACCTGATCGCCGATCCGTCCATCGTTGAGCAGCCCCCAGTCGGTACAGACCACGCCGTCAAAGCCGTACTTGCCGCGCAGTAGCTCGGTGATCACCTGCCGGTTGAAGCCAAAGCCGACCTCTTCCAGCTCGGTCTCGATCGGCATCCCGTAGTAGGGCATGATCTGCGCGGTGCCGGCGGCGAAGGCGGCCTCGAACGGGATCAGATGATAGTCGAAGTTATCGCCGGGATAAACCTGCTCGCGGCCATAGGGAAAGTGCGGATCTTCGCCGTCCTTCTGCGGCCCGCCGCCGGGAAAGTGCTTCGTCATACAGGCCACGCTCGACGGCCCGAGCGCCTCCCCCTGAAAGCCGCGAATATAGGCCGCCGTGAGCTGCGCCGAAAGCTGAGCATCTTCGCCAAAGGTGCCGTTGATTCGGGCCCAGCGCGGCTCGGTCGCGAGATCGGCCATGGGATGCAGCGCCACGCGGATGCCAAGTGCCACATACTCCTGGCGCGCAATGTCGCCAAACTGCTCGACCAGCTGCGGATCGCCCGTCGCAGCCAGCCCGATCGGCTCGGGCCACTGCGAGCAGAAGGCGGCGTACAGCGTGGCAGCCTCGTTGTTCGAGAACGAGTGACGCGGATCGGAGGAGATGGTGATCGGAACGCCGAGCCGTGTGCTCTCGGCCAGCGCCTGAAGCCGGTTGTACCACTGCGCCGCGAGACGCGGTGCCGGCAGCGTGTGAACGTTGAAGTGATTCATCAATTTGCCGGTCACGGCCTCCGCGATCGGCTGGCGGAACGGACCCTCGGCCGGCGGCTCAAGCGTGCCGTTCGGATTCACGCCCGCGATGGTGTGGAACATCAGCCCGGCCTTTTCTTCCAGCGTCATCTGGCCGAGCAGATCGTCGACGCGCTCCTCCAGCGGCCGGCGCGGATCTTCGTAGGGATCGAGGCGTCCATTCTTGTTGAGATCGCGGAAGGTCAGATCTCCTTCGGTCAGGCGTGGCGCTTGTGTCATCGAATGATCCTTTCTACAAGTGGTTGCGAACTATCCAATCACGACATCCAGCAGCGGGCGGAAAGGCTCGGCTTTGCGCGCCGCGTCATCGCCGGCGGTGATCAAGCACTGGATCGCGCGCACCGGGCAAAACGCCGTCAGCGACATGCTGCCCAGCTTGGACGCGTCCACCACCGCGACGACCTGATCGACGTGCTTGATCACCAGCTCTTTCAGCTGGCCCTCCACGATGGTACTCTCCATCAAGCCTTTGGCCAGCGTCAGGCCGCGCGCCGAGAAGAAACCTTTGTTGACGTGCAGCTTTTGGAGCAGATCCTCGCTCAGCGTGCCGACCAGCGAGCCGGTATCGCCGCGCACCTGGCCGCCGATCACAATCGTCGTGATCGCCGGGATGGGACCAAGCTCCAGCGCCGTGTACATGCCGTTGGTAATCACGGTGAGATTATGGCGATCTTTGAGCTGCTGGGCCATAAAGTAGGCCGTCGTGCTGGCGTCGAGAAAGATCGTATCGTTGTCCTGCACCAGCGCGGCGGCCGCGACGGCGATTCGCTCTTTTTCGGCGCGGTTTTGCTGTAGGCGCGCCATGAACGCGCCCTCGGGCCGGAACTGCTGCCGCAGCATCGCGCCGCCCCATGTTCGCTGGAGCAAGCCTTCGCGCTCAAGTAGCGCAAGATCGTTACGAATCGTAACCTCTGAGACACCGAGCGCATCGCTACAGGCGCGTACCGAAAGCTGGCCTTCTTGTTGCAGCAGGTTCAATAAATAATGGCGCCGAACTTCGGGCTGGCGGGAGTCTGGAGCTTGTGCGGCTGTCATCGGCGTATTCTCCTTGGACGGAATCGCTGCCATGCTGGTTCATCGATCGCAGCCGATAGCATCGCGAAATCGTTACACGTGTTGTAGCATATCTTTCGGAATTTTGCTAGTTCTTGTGTCGTGTAATAAATTGAAACCAGCTTCATTTGATGAGATCGCCGGTTAAGCCGCAGGGGCATGCTGCGCACGTTCAGAAGGTATCGTAACAGCCTCCGACCGAAGCTGCAACGGGCCGATGCTCTTTTGATCAAGAGAAATGCTGTGTCAAGATCAAGCAGAATCCAGAGTTGACAGCTTCGTTTACTTATGATATAACCGAAACATTCTAAAAATCAAAGAAATTAGAAATAGTCCGTAAGAATTGAAAGCCGCTTAGCACACAGTTCTGGACCCACGACGAGAGCAAGATCCAGGTTGCGGGAAGCACGCAACGCAGAGGAGAACCCCGATGCCGGACACTCCACCGCTGCTTCAGGTTCAGCACCTATCGAAATCGTTTGGCGGCGTCCACGCGCTGCGCGATGTGCAGTTCGAGCTGCGGTCGGGCGAGATCCACGCGCTGCTGGGCGAGAATGGCGCCGGCAAATCGACGCTGATCAAGCTGATGACCGGCATCTACCAGCCCGACGCCGGCGAAATCCTCCTCGACGGACAGCCCGTGCATTTCGAAAATACCCACGCGGCGCAGGCGCAGGGCGTGGTCGCCATCTACCAGGAACCCAGCCTCTTTCCCGATCTCGACATCGCCGAAAATATCTTTGTCGGTCGCCAGCCAACCCGGCGCGGACGCATCGACTGGTCGCGCATGTACGCCGATGCTGCGGATCTGCTGCGGCGGCTGGGCGTGGCGCTCGATCCGCGCACCAAAGCGCGCGCTCTGAGCGTGGCGCAGATGCAACTGGTAGAGATCGCGCGGGCGATCTCGATCCAGGCGCGCCTGCTGATCATGGACGAGCCAACCTCGTCGCTCACGCTGGGCGAGATCGAAGATCTGTTTGTGATTGTGCGGCAGCTGCGGGCGCAGGGCACCTCGATCATTTTCATCTCGCACCACTTAGAGGAGCTGTTCGCGCTGTGCGATCGTGTGACGATTCTGCGCGACGGCACCTATGTCGGCACACGCGACATGGATGCGATCACCAACGAGGGCCTGATCCAGATGATGGTCGGCCGCACGCTCAACGAGCTTTTTCCCAAGCAAGCGGTCGAGCCCGGCGCTGTGGTGCTGGAGGTTCAAGGATTGGGCGTGGCCGGCAGCTTCGCCGACGTGTCGTTCAGCCTGCGGCGCGGCGAGATCCTGGGCATGGCGGGTTTGATCGGCGCGGGGCGCACCGAGGTCGCGCGGGCGCTGTTCGGCGTGGATCGCGCTACCAGCGGCACGATCAAGCTCGACGGCAGGCCGGTCACGATCAGCAGCCCACATACCGCGATGGAGCTGGGCATCGGCTACGTGCCCGAAGATCGCAAGCTGCATGGCCTGGTGCTGGACATGAGCATCGCCGACAACATCACGCTGCCCGAGCTGTCGAGCTTTGCGCGCATGGGCTGGATCGACACGCGACGCGAGCAGCAGGCGGCGGCGACTAGCGCCAAGCAGCTTGAGGTCAAAATGAGCAGCGTCGAGCAGCCGGTCGGGCAGCTTTCGGGCGGCAACCAGCAGAAGGTCGTACTGGCCAAATGGCTGGGAACGCAGCCGCGCGTGCTGATCCTCGACGAGCCGACGCGCGGCATCGACGTAGGCACCAAGGCGGCAGTGCATCGCCTGATGAGCAGCCTGGCCGCGCAGGGCCTCGCGATCTTGATGATCTCCTCGGAGCTGCCGGAGGTGCTCGGTATGAGCGATCGCATCCTGGTGATGCGCGAGGGCCGCGTCACGGGCCACTTCAGCCGCGCCGAGGCAACGCAGGAACGCCTGATGGCGGCGGCGACGGCGGCGTGAACGAAGAACCAAGAACCAAGAACCAAGAACCAAGAACCAAGAACCAGCGAGAGATCTTAGAAGTACCACTATTTCCCCTCGCCTGCGGCAACCGAGGCGGAGGCCCGCCGAGGTTCGGGGAAGGGGAAGTCGCGATAGCGACAGGGGTGAGGGCCATTCGAAAGAACAAAAGAACAAAACATTGTTATCCAAACTCCTTTGTTCCTTTGTTTCCTTGTTCCTTTGTTTCAAATGGAGAAGCCGCGTGATGGTCGCAGAAACTGAAGCCTACCTTCCACCACAAAGAGGCTGGGTGCAGGCATTCGTCAAATATCGCGAAGTTGGCATTGTGCTGATTCTGGTAGTGCTCTCCGCGCTGGTCAGCCTGCGCAATCCGGCCTTTCTCAGCCTGAGCAACTTTCGCGATATTCTTTTGAACATCTCGATCCTGGTGATCGTCGCGCTGGCGCAAAGCATGGTGATCATCACGCGCGGCATCGATCTGTCGGTCGGCTCGATCATTGGCCTGACGGCGATGATGGTCTCGTTCACGGTCGCGGCGTTTCCTGGCCTGCCGCCGCTGCTGACGATTCCGCTGGGCATGGCGCTGGGCGCGGCGCTGGGCAGTCTCAACGGGCTGATAATCGCGGGCGGAGGCGCGCCGCCGATCATCGCCACGCTGGGCACGCTGAGCATCTATCGCGGCCTGATCTTCCTCTACAGCGGCAGCAAATCCACGATCAACGCCTTCGAGATGCCGCCGGGTTTTCGGCAGCTGGCCAAAGGCGCGCCGCTGGGCGTTCCCAACCTGATCCTGTTTGCGATCGTAGTGGCGATCGCGGTCTACTACTTCCAGCGCTACACGCGCACCGGCCGCGACAACTACACCGTGGGCAGCAACCCCGACGCCGCGCGCTTCGCCGGCATCCCGATGCAGCGCATTATCTTTCTGGTCTACGTGATCTCGGGGCTGCTGTGCGGCCTGGCCGGCGTCCTGTGGGCGGCGCGCTTCGAGTCGGCGCAGACCAACACGGCGCTGGGCTTCGAGCTTCAGACCGTGGCCGCTCCGGTCGTCGGCGGGGTGAGCACGCTGGGCGGCAGCGGCACCGTCGTCGGTGTGATCCTTGGCGCGTTTCTGCTCGGCATCATCACCAACGCGCTGACGCTGGTGCAAATCTCGCCCTTCTGGCAGCTGGCCGCGCAGGGATTTTTGATCCTGCTAGCGGTGCTGGCGGATGCGCTGATCGTCGGGCGGCTGCAACGATTTACGGTCCGCAAGCTCCGCTGAGGTATAGATGAACGCAAACACCAACCTGCTGCGCCGCGTTTTTGTCCGCTGGGAATGGCTGCTGGTCATTCTGATTATCGGCGTCACGATCGTCAACGCGCGGCTATCACCCTTCTTCCTCAACGGAACCAACCTGCTGCGCACCACCTCCGACTTCATGGAGATCGGCCTGCTGATGCTGCCGATGGTCTTGATCATTGTCACCGGCAACATCGACCTGTCGATCGCCTCGATCCTGGGGCTGTCGGCGTCGCTGATGGGGCGGCTGTTCATGGCCGGCTGGAACATCTGGCTGGCGGTCGCGGTGGCGGTTGTGGTCAGCGTGCTGGCCGGGCTGCTCAACGGCTGGCTGATCGCGCGGCTCAAGCTGCCGGCGCTGGTCGTCACGATCGGCACGCTCTCGCTGTACCGTGGCCTGGCCTACGCGCTGCTGGGCGATCAGGCGGCGCGCGGCTACCCCGAGTCGTTCACCTATCTTGGCCAGGGCACACTGCCGGGCACACGCATTCCCGTGGCGCTGCTGATCTTCGCGGTGCTGGCGGTGATCTTTGGCCTGGTGCTGCACAAAACCACGTTCGGGCGCTACCTCTTCGCCATCGGCAACAACGAGGCGGCCAGCTACTACTCGGGCGTGCCCGTCGAGCGCATCAAGCTGATTATCTACGTCGTTTCGGGCGTGATGGCGGCCCTGGCCGGGTTTATTCTGGCGGCGCGCTTCGGCAGCACGCGGCCGGACATCGGCAACGGGCTGGAGCTGACCGTCATTACGGTCACGGTGCTGGGCGGCGTCAGCATCTTTGGCGGCAAAGGCACGCTGGCCGGCGCCGTCCTGGCGCTGATCCTGGTCGGGCTGCTGCGCTTCGGCATGGGCCTGATCAACCTGCAAGGCCAGATTCAGAATATCGTGATCGGCCTGCTGCTGATCCTGTCGATCCTGCTGCCGCGACTCGGCGCGCGACTTTCGGGCGGTCTGGTCTGGCAGCCGGCCATGCTGCGCCGAGCGGTGGCCGCGATCTCGGTGGCGCTGGTCTTTGGCCTGTTCTTCTTCTGGTCGCGCGGCCTGATTCTCACACCCTAGCGCCAGGATCGTCAAAATCAGGGAGTTAGCCTGGAAGGAGCGATCGATCGCCGGTGATCATGGAGGAGTTTTTTCGCGGCGGATGCAAGCAATGTGGCAACCTTACGAACACAGGAGAAATTCATGCGCAACAAACACGTTTTCGCGATGCTGATGAGCCTGGTGCTCGCGATTCTGACGGCCTGCGGTTCGACACCGACCGCGACCGACACCGGCACGCAGGGATCACCGGCTCCGAGTGATTCGGCGGCGACCAGCCCGGCTCCGAGTGGTAATAAAACATTCGTCCTGGTACCCAAAAACCTTGGTAATCCCTATTTCGATACCGCCAACAAAGGCGCGCAGGAAGCAGCTACCGAGCTAGGCGTGACGGTCACCTATCAAGGCTCGGCGACCGCCGATGCCACGCAGCAGATTCAATTGCTCAACTCGCTGATCGCCCAGAATGTCAACGGCCTGGCGATCTCGGCCAACGACTCCGACGCGCTGGTGCCGACCGGCAAGCAGGCGATCGAGGCCGGCATTCCGGTGGTCACCTGGGACTCGGCGATCTCCGAGGGCGGGCGCACAGTCCATATCAACCAGGCCGTAGCGGCGGATATTGCCGTCGTGCAGCTTCAGATGGCCAAGGAGCTGGCCGGCGGATCGGGCAAGATCGCGATCCTGAGCGCCACGTCGACCGCGCCGAACCAGAACGAGTGGATTGCGCTGATGCAGGAAGAGCTGAAGAAGCCTGACTACGCCACACTTGAGCTGGTCGATACGGTCTATGGCGACGACGACGACCAGAAGAGCTACACCGAGGCGCAGGGCCTGATGACCAAGCACCCGGATCTCAAGGTGATCATTGCGCCGACGACCGTTGGTATTGCCGCCGCCGCCCGTGCGGTGCAGGACGCCAACAAGATCAACTCGGTGTTTGTCACCGGCCTGGGCACGCCCAACCAGATGCGTGATTACGTCAAGAGCGGCGCAGCTCCGCAGTTCGCGCTGTGGAATCCCGCCGACCTGGGCTACCTCGCGATCCACACCTTGGACGCGATCAGCAGCGGCGTGATCAAGGGCGCGCCCGGCGACAAGTTCACGGCGGGCAAGCTGGGCGAGTACACGATCGCCGATGACGGCACGGTGCTGCTGGGCAAGCCGACGGTCTTCAACAAAGACAACATCGATCAGTTCGACTTCTAGCGGCCAGCATATACGATCGCTTCGGCGGGCTACGAGCCTCCAGCGCGCCGGAGCGATCCCCAAGGGAGGAGGGGGAGATGAAACGAGTCGGTTTTATGCTCAAAGTGCGCCAGGACAAGCTCCAAGAATACAAACATCATCACGAGAACGTCTGGCCCGAGATGCAGGCGGCGCTGCGCGAGGCCGGCTGGCACAACTACTCGCTGTTTGTGCGCGACGACGGCCTGCTCTTCGGCTACTTCGAAACGCCCGACAGCTTAGCGACGGCCCAGGCACAGATGGCTGCAAAAGAGATCAACACGCGCTGGCAAGAATTTATGGCTCCCTTTTTTGAATCGCCGAATAACGCGCGTCCAGATGAAATGTTCCTTGAATTGCAAGAAATTTTTCACCTCGATTAATCAGCCTTACAAGGAGGAGCTATGCGAAATACCGCTCCCACAACCAAAGATCTGCAAAGCGCCTACGCGCAGGCCCAGGAGCGCTACGCGGCGCTGGGCGTCGATACCGAGCAGGCGCTGGCCCGGCTGGCGCAGATCTCGCTGAGCCTGCACTGCTGGCAGGGCGACGACGTGGCCGGCTTCGAGGCGCCCGGCGGTGAGCTGGGCGGCGGCATCGCGGCGACCGGCAACTATCCCGGCAAGGCTCGCAGCGCCGACGAGCTGCGCCAGGATCTGGATCAAGCCTACAGCCTGCTGCCGGGCAAGCATCGATTGAATCTCCACGCGATCTACGCCGAGACGGGCGGCAAGAAAGTCGAGCGCAACGAGCTACAGCCCGAGCATTTCGCGGCCTGGGTCGATTGGGCCAAAGCCAACGGCCACGGCGTCGACTTCAACCCGACCTGTTTTGGTCATCCGCTGGCCGAGAGCGGCTTCACGCTGTCGAGCTACGATCCGGCGGTGCGTCAGTTCTGGATCGAGCACTGCATCGCGTCACGAGAGATCGGCGCGCACTTTGGCCGCGAGCTGGGCACGCCCTGCGTCACCAACATCTGGATTCCCGACGGCTTCAAAGACACGCCCGTCGATCGACTGACGCCGCGCCGGCTGCTCAAAGAATCGCTGGATCAGATTCTTCAGGCGCCGATCGATCGCCAGTACAACCTGGACGCCGTCGAGAGCAAGCTCTTCGGCCTCGGCTCGGAAAGCTACGTCGTCGGCTCGCACGAGTTTTACATGGGCTACGCGCTCAGCAACGACGTGCTGATCTGCCTCGACAGCGGCCACTTCCACCCCACCGAGTCGATCGCCGACAAGATCTCGTCGATGCTGCTCTACGTCGACGAGATTCTGCTGCATATCAGCCGTGGCGTGCGCTGGGACAGCGATCACGTGGTCACGCTCAGCGACGAGACGCAGGCGCTGCTGCAAGAGATCGTGCGCAACGATGTGCTCGATCGCGTCCACATCGGCCTGGACTTCTTCGACGCCAGCATCAACCGGGTCGCGGCCTGGGTGATCGGCGCGCGCAACGTGCAGCGGGCGGCGCTGCTGGCGCTGCTGGAGCCGATCGCGGCGCTGCGCGAGGCCGAGCGCAGCGGCGATTACACCACGCGGCTGGCGCTGCTCGAAGAGCAAAAGGGCATGCCCTGGGGGGCGGTCTGGGATTACTTCTGCCTCCAGAACGATGTTCCCGTGGGCAGAAGCTATCTCGATCAGATTCGATCCTATGAAACACAGGAACTCGCGCTGCGCGGGTGAGGAGTAAGGATAGATGGCAACTCAACAACCGACGTTTCAGCATGTAACCTACGCCTGGGACGACCAGTACGCGGCGCAGCTCGATCCGGTCGCGCGGCTGGTCTATCGCTCCAATATTCTGGGAGCCGACCAGCGCATCACCAATACCGGCGGCGGCAACACGTCGGCCAAGATCACGGAGACCGATCCGCTGACCGGCGATCCCGTCGAGGTGCTGTGGGTCAAAGGCTCGGGCGGCGATCTGCGCACTGCCAAGCGCGAAAACTTCTCGTCGCTATACATGAACAAGCTGCGAGCGTTGCAGGCGCACTATCACCACGCGCCGGAGCGCGGCCCCAAAACCGCGATCGAGGACGCGATGGTCGCGCTGTACAACCACTGCACCTTCAACCTCAACCCGCGTCCCTCCTCGATCGACACGCCGCTGCACGCGTTTGTGAATCGCAAGCACGTGGATCATATGCATCCCAACGCCGTGATCGCGATCGCCGCCGCCAAAAACTCGGAGCGATTGACCAGGGAAATCTACGGCGACGAGGTGATCTGGACAGCCTGGCAGCGGCCCGGCTTCGATCTCGGCCTCAAGCTGGAGCAGATTCTCGGTGAGCATCCGCAGGCCAGGGGCGTGATCCTCGGCGGTCACGGCCTGATCAACTGGGCCGACGACGACAAAGAGTGCTACGAGCTGACGCTGGATCTGATCGAGCGGGCGGCGCGCTACATCGAGGCACGCGACAAAGGCGAGCAAACCTTTGGCGGTCAGCAGTACGCGGCCCTGGACGAGGCGCAGCGCCACGCGGTTTTCGGCGAGATCCTGCCCTGGCTGCGCGGTCAGGTTAGTCAGTACAAACGCTTCGTCGGCACGATCCAGGACGACGCCACGATCCAGCGCTTTG
>DASWTQ010000504.1:0-14463 GCA_036402055.1 Herpetosiphonaceae bacterium | reverse complement strand
AGGCGGCGCTGATCGAGCTGGCGGGCGATCCTGCGCGGCGGGAGCAGATGGGCGCTGAGGCACATCGGCAGGCGCAGCAGTGGACCTACGCCCGGCGAGCTGAGCGGATCGTGGAGCTGGCGCGGCAGGTCGTAGCTGAGGTAGATCGGATTGGATAGCTCTAGGCAAGTGAGTAGGTCACCTGCTAAAATGACGCGACCGATCGACCAAAAAGATGGATCGGTGGGAGCGCGATCATGTCGACAAACCAGCTGATTGTCTCGGCTCCCGAGATTTTAGGCGGCACGCCCGTGTTCGCCGGTACGCGAGTGCCGATTAAGAACTTGATCGACTATTTGGAAGCCGGCGATAGCCTCGATGAATTTTTAGAAGATTTTCCCTCTGTTTCGCGGGAGCAGGCGCTTCAAGTAGTACGCCTTCTGCAAGCAACGCCGTAAGCATTAGCGATCGTTGAGGCCACGCATGAAACCACCCGCCGCCACAACCGAAAAAGTGCCCCTGATTACCAAGCTCGCGTTCGGCGCGGGCGACGTTGGCCCGGCGGTTGCCTCGGCGATCATGGGCTTTTTCCTGCTCTACTTCCTGACCGATGTCGCGCGGCTCACGCCCGCGCTGGCCGGCACGATCCTGCTGCTCACCAAAATCTGGGACTCGGTCAACGATCCGCTCGTCGGCACGCTCTCGGATCGGATCACGACGCGCTGGGGCCGGCGGCGGCCCTGGTTTTTGTTCGGCGCGATCCCGTTCGGCGTCAGCTTCTTCCTGCTGTTTCTGGTCCCGCCGCTGGGCGACGACGGCAAATTCTGGTATTACCTGATCGTCTCGCTGCTGCTGGACACGGCGTTTACGGCGGTCAACGTGCCATACACCGCGCTCACGCCCGAGCTTACCAACGACTACGACGAGCGCACCAGCCTGAACTCGTACCGCTTCGCGTTCTCGATCGGCGGCGGCCTGATCGCGGCGGTGCTGCATCCGGTGATCGTCAACGCGATCCGGCCAACCGGCGGCGAGCAGATGGGCTACATGATCTCCGCGCTGGTCTGGTCGATCTTCGCGACGCTGCCATTTTTCTTTGCGTTCTGGGGAACCTACGAGCGTCATACGGCTGAAGAATCAGCCCAGCTGCCGTTTTTTGCGGGTCTCCGAGTCGTCTTTGGCAACCGCGCGTTTCGCTACGTCGCCGGAATTTTTATGCTGTCGTGGCTGGTGCTGCAAACGGTGCAGACCGTGATCATTTATTATCTGACCTACTGGCTGCGCAAGCCGGATCTTACGCCGCTGGTGATCCTGGCAGTTCAGGGCAGCGCGCTGATCTGGCTCTTCATCTGGACGCGTGTCAGCCGCTCGGTCGGCAAAAAGGGCGTCTACTATCGCGGCATGTTCTTCTGGATTGCGGTGCTGCTCGGGCTGTACGCGGTGCAGCCTGAAACGCCGAGCTGGGTGCCGATCGGGCTGGGGCTGCTGGCGGGTGTGGGCGTCGCGACCGCCTACCTGATTCCGTGGGCGATGCTGCCTGACGTGATCGAGCTGGATGAGCTTGAGACCGGCCAGCGGCGCGAAGGCGTGTACTACGGCTTTTTTGTGCTGCTGCAAAAGTTTGCGCTGGCGATCAATCTGTTTCTGATCGGCCAGCTGCTGGATCTGACCGGCTACATCACGCCGCCGCCCGGCACGACCACGCCGATCGAGCAGCCGGCCAGCACGCTGTTTATGATTCGCCTGCTTGTCGGGCCGCTTCCGGCGCTGGTGCTGCTGGCGGGCGTGTTTCTGGTATATCGTTTTCCGATCACGAGGGAGCAGCACGAGCAAACGCTGGCGGAGCTGGCACGCCGCCGATCGCAGAGCGTCCCGGCCATGGCTGATGGCGGCTACATCGAGCGACCGGGCATCACGCCAGCAGCTTGATCGCGCCCGGCCGGATCTCGACCGTCACCTGTTGCAGCGCCGCGCCCAGGATCTCGCCGTCCACATGGACCGGCACCGGCGCGGCAGACTCGATCGTCACGTGCTGCGCGCGCGCCATGCGTACCTGCTTCAGCCGGGTATGCTTCCCGCGAATCACCTTGGGCACGTGCCGCAGAATCTCGTCCAGCCGCATCGCCGCGCAGAGACACACATCGAACTGACCATCGTCGATCTCCGCGTCGGGCGTGACCCAGAAGCCGCCGCCGTGACAGCGCCCGTTGCCGATCGTCGTCAGCAGCATGGGCTGCTCGACCGTCTGGCCGTCGAAGTGAACGCGCATCGACGGCGCCTGGTAGTGCCGCAGCGCCCGCAGCAGCGCCGCCAGATAGACCGCGAAGCCCCGTAGCCGGCTCGGGCGCTGATTCTCGACCGCGATCTGGGCGTCGAAGCCGCAGCCCAGGCCATTGATAAAGGCGCGCCCATTGGCCACGCCCACATCCACCGGCCTGGGCTTGCCGTCACGCAGGCGCTGCGCCGCCAGCAGCGGCCGGTTGGGCGGCAGATCGATCATCTTGACCAGATCGTTGCCGGTGCCGATCGGGATCAAGCCCAGCGGCGTGGACGAGCCCAGTAACCCGCTGACAACCTCGTTGATCGTACCGTCGCCGCCGACGGCCACGACCGCACTGTAGCGATCCTGCTCGGCTGCGGCTGCTGCGAGCTGCCGCGCATGGCCGGGAAATTCGGTACGAGCCAGCTCAAAGCTCAGCTCGGCGGTCTGGAGTGCGGCGCGAACGGCCTGCTCGCGCTGCGCGGCGTGGCCTTTCTGGGCGGATGGGTTGAGGATGACATAGAGCATGGCGTGCCTTCCGTGTAGGTCGGTTGTTCCGATTGTAGCAGCGCGCGCGCACTCCGACAATAGGTCACGTGGCAGCAAAATGCCCCCGGCGTCGATCCGGGGGTTGTGTATTGATCAATCGGTAAGGCAGCGCGCTAGTTGCCGGAGCCGAAGTAGCCGCCCCTGTTGCCGGTGCCCATATTGCCGTCGTCGAGAAGGCTGGTGCCGGAGCCGATCACGCCGCCGCTATCGTCGCTCTTGTTGCCGGAGCCGAGGTAGCCGCCGTTGTCGAGAAGGCTCACGCTGCCGCTGCGCGTGCCGGAGCCGATTACGCCGTCATCTTCATCACTGCGCGTGCCGGAGCCGATCACGCCGTCGAGATACGTTGTCTGCGTCGTGCCGAGCGCGGCGATCAGCAGGGCGGCGAGCAGAGGACGATACCGATTCATGGGGGGAAACCTCCTCCTGAAGTGATACGAAGGAGTTGTACGATAGCCAGACGGCGCTGCTCTGTAAAGGTCGATTCGTTAAAGATCGCTGACAGAGCCGGACTATTCGCGATCGATGCAGCGGCGTGGTATAATCGCGGCCCGACTGTTGGAGTTGTAATCATTTTGAGCTATCTGCTCCCAATCGGACCATTTCATGTCGCGCTCCGCACGCCGCAGCGGTTTGTCCTGCGGGCCGAGGCCGACATCATCCAGGATATTGAGTACCGCGACGGCTACAGCGATCGCTCGATTATTGAGCGGGTGCGGCGCGCGGATCTTGCCCGCAGCTATCCGCTGATCAATCGTATCTGCGGCGTTCACTCACATCATCACGCCCTGGCCTGGACAATCGCGCTCGAATCGCTGGCCGGGCTTGAAGTCTCTCCTCGCGCCCAGATGCTGCGCACCGTCGCCGCCGAGCTTGAGCGCGCCGCCTCCCACTTGCAGCAAACCGCGATCGTGTTCGGATTGATTGGGCTTTCGCAGGTACAGCGGCAGCTTGTCGCGCTGCGCGAGTGGATTCTGGCCGCCATGCAGCATCTGACCGGCCACCGGCTGGTGATCGACTTTGCGCGGCCGGGCGGCGTGCAGGTCGATCTGACCAACGAGGAGCGCGCCGCGATGCAGCGCCTGCTCAAGCGTCCTACCGAGGTGCTCTACAAGCTGATCGACCGGACAATCCGGCGCCGCGCTTTTACCCGGCGCGTGGTCGGCGTGGGCGGTCTTCAGCTATCCGCCGCCGAAACGTTTGGCCTCGCGGGTCCGGCCGGCCGGGCCTCGGGCATCGCACGCGATCTTCGCCTTGACGAGCCGTACGCCGCCTACGACGAGTTCAAGCCCGCGCAGGTCACGCAGACCGGCGGCGACACCTACGCGCGCGTGATGGTGATGCTGCTGGAAGCCTACGATAGCTTGCAGATCGTGCTGCGGCTGCTGGATGCGCTGCCCGAAGGAGCCTGGCAGGGCCGTGCGCTGGAGTCGCTGCCGCCTGGAACCGGCACCGCCGTTGTGGAAGCGCCGACAGGGCCGCTGAGCTACACGATCGTCAGCAACGGCACGCAGCTGTCGACGATTCGCATCGAGATGCTCGGCGCGCCGCATCGCCTGGTCTGGCGCGCGCTGCTGGCCGGTCAGCTCGTCGAGAACGCCGCGATCATTATCGCATCGGTCGCCGCGTGTACGACCTGTGCCGAGGATTGAGCCGTGACGCTGTTGCCACTAACTCCGCTGATCGTACTGCTTGTCGCCGCGCTGCTGATCTGGGCGATCAACGACCGCGTGCGCGCTTTTACGCAGGGCCTGATCGCGCTCGTGGCGATCTTGCTGGCGCTGGGCCTATCGATCGCGGGCCAGGCGCTGGGCTTGAGCCAGCAGCCGCTCGGCTTTGTGTGGAGCACAATCAACGGACAGCCGATCACAGTCAGCCTCGCGACAGCCGGCAGCGCGGGATTTTTCGGCGCGATCCTGCTGCTCTGCGGCGCTGTTACCGCCGGAGGTTTGGCCTGGACGCTCGGTCGCTCGACGCGGGCGTTTGGGCTGATCTTCGCCGGCCTGCTGCTGCTGCTGCTGGGCGGACTGCTGACAGCCTACAGCGGCATGAGCTTTGGCGCGCTGATCGGCCTGGGCGTGATCTGGCTCGGCGGCATGATTATGCAGCAGGTGACGATGGCGCATAATCGCGAGGCGACCTTTGCGGGATTGCCGCTGCTGCTGCTGGCGCTGGCGCTGTTGATTGTGAGCCTCACGCCGCAGCTCAACAATGCGCCGCTGAGCGCGCCCTCCTGGCTACTGGGCTGTATCGTGCTGCTGGGCTTCGCGCCGCGCTGGGCAGTCGCGCCGACCGCGCCGCTGCTGGTGCGCGCTCCTGTCGCCGCGCTGGGCCTGCCGCTGCTCGGCGGCTACCTGCTGATCACCTACGCGGCCACTGCCGCCGCGAGCTGGTCGGTGCAGACCGGATTTAGCGTGCTGCTTCTGGGTGTCGCCGGCCTGCTGCTGGGCGCGATCAATGCCTTGACGGCGCGGCGGATCGGCGATGCGTTTAGCTGGCAGCTCGTCGCACAGCTTTCATTCCTGCTGATCTGCTTCGGAACGCGACAGCCCGCCGCCGGGCCGATCGCGGCTGGTCTGCTGGCGCATACGGCGGTCACGAGCCTGAGCCTCGCGCTGGCGATCGGTCAGTACGAGCGTGTGACCCGTAGCGATCGCTTTGCCGAGCTGCCGCCGTTGCCGCGTCCGCTGCGCCGCGCCGGGATCGCTTATGGCCTTGCCGCAGTCTCGGCGGCGGGCATACCTCCGCTGCTGGGCTACGGTCTGCGCCGGGTGGTGCTGTTGCTGGCAGTGACTGAGCCCTGGCTTCCGCCGATCGTGCTGGGCGCCTCGTCGCTGCTGGCGCTGAGCTACCTGCCGACGCTGGTCGTCTTCTTCCGCCGTCCCGCGTTTCGCTCGCCGATCGCCACGGTCGATCAGTCGGGCGGCGGCTGGCCACTGGCGCTGATGTGCGGCCTGCTGATCGGCGGCCTGCTTCCCGACTCGTTCTGGCAGTGGATCTTGGGCGATCCTTCGGTGCCGCAGCCGCAGATGCCGCCGCTCGACTCGCTGGTGACGACCGGATTGCTGATGCTGCTGGTGCTGGCCTTGTTCGGCGTGATCAACCGGGCGCTGCGCAATCCGCGTCCGAGTCTGCACTTCACGGGCGGCGAGCCATTGGACGAAGAGCCGGGCTGGACGCTGCCCTTCGCCGCGCTGCGCACGATGTTGTCGCCGCTGGTGATGCCGGAGCAGCCGCCGGGTCGTATGCTGGGCGTGTGGCTGCGTGAGCAGCGCGATCGTTTGACTACGCCGCTGCAAGCACTGGAGCGGCAGTATTACCTGGCGATTATCGTGGTAAGCCTGATCAGCGTCTTGCTGCTGGCAATATAAGAGAGAACCAAGAACCAAGAACCAAGAACCAAGAACCTAGGAAGATACTCCGACGTTGCTGATGACCTGTTCTGTGTTCTTGGTTCGCCCGGAAGGCACCCGGTTCTTCTATAAGCCTATGACTGTTGCAACTGGAATCTTGATCGTGCTTCTGCTGCTGGTGGGAGCGCTGGTGATCATCGAGGATTGGCGCGTGACGATCCCGGTGCTGTTTGCCGCTGAGCTGTGCCGCATCGGGCTGATGTACCAGTCGGCGATCTTTGCCACGGCCGGCCGCTCGACGCTGCTGCTGGTTGAGATCCTGACGGCGGCGAGTGTCGCGGCGATCCTGCTGGTGACGGCGCTCAATTTTACGCGCGAGTACAACACCGAGCAGCTCGACGAGTTCGCGCTCATGGAGCTGCGCCGATCCGCGCGGCGCTCACGCTCGCAGCGAGCGCAGCTGGCTGGACGCTGGAGCGGCTATGTGGTGCCGCTCGGCGCGGTGCTGCTGGCGGGAATCGCTACGCTGCTGCTGGGACAGGCGTATCCCGTGGCGCAAGATCGCGCGATCGATGCGGCCTGGACCTTTAGTCTGCTCTGCGGATTGCTGGTGCTGGTCACGGCCAACGACGCGCTCAAGCTCGGCCTGGGCCTGCTGCTGGCGATCAGCAGCGCCAAGCTGCTCTACTTCGGCGTGACGACGCAGCTCAACGTGCTGCATATCGGGCTGCTTGAGCTGCTGAGCCTGATGTTTGCCCTGATTGTGGCCTATCTCAGCGGCCTGCTGTATGGCCGGCTGCACACGCTTGACCTGAGCAGCATTTTCGAGCGGCGCTGAGGCGGCGAAGAACCAGGAACTAAGAACCAAGAACCAAGAACCAAGGAACAAAACAAACCTGAAACTGGTGCTCATGCCCTGTTCTTTGTTCTTTGTTTCATCTTATAAAAAGAGATTGTTACAGATCCAATGACCTATTTGCTTTTGATGTTGTTTCCGCTGGCGATGGCGGGCGGCAGCTTTGTGCTCCGCCGTCAGAGTCAGCTTGTCGGCTGGGCCGGGGCGGCGGCGGTCGCGGTAGAGCTGTGGCTGGCGCTGCAAGCTCCGATCGATCAGCCCTCCCAGCTGCTCGGGATCAGCATCAACTACAACGAGCTGAGCCAGCTTTTTCTCGCCGTTTTCTGCCTGGGCGCGCTGATCGCCATGCTGAGCACGACGTTTATCGCTCACGGCGAACATTTCGTGGCCATGCTGCTGCTGATTCTCAGCCTGGGCGCGGCGATCCTGATCGTTCAGGAGCCGCTGCTGGTGGCGGCGCTGCTGCTGCTGGCGAGTCTGCTCGGCGGCGTCCAGCTGATCGACCAGCCGGTGGATAGTCCCACGCTGCTGCGGCCCCAGACGCTCGGCATGGCGATCAAATACACGTTGATGATCGCGCTGGCCGGGCTGCTGCTGCTGATCGGCTTCATTCTCGCGACGGCCTACACTCAGCAGCTGGCTACGACCGGCCCGACGCTGACACGGGTGATCTTTGGCATTTTGATCGCCGGCTTCAGCATTCGCATCGGGCTGATCCCGTTTCATCTCTGGCTGCCGGACGTGGTAGACGAGACGCCGCCCACGACGATCTTTGTGCACGCCGGGCTGCTCACGATCCTGGCGCTGCCAGTGCTGCTGGTCGCGCTGCAAACGCAGCCGCAGCTGATCGTCGGCAATGCGAACGGGCAGCGGCTACTGCTTGGCCTGGGCGGGTTGTCCGCGCTGGCCGGCGGTGGATTGGCGCTGGGCACGCAGCGTACTCGTCGCGCCGTAGCTTTTCTGGCGATCGCGAACACGGGCTTGCTGGTGATCGGTCTGGGAATAACCACGGTCGTCGGCGTGACTGCGGCGCTGCTCGGCGCGCTGAACCATGTGCTCGGCATCGCATTGATCACGCTGGGCTTGTCGCTGCTGGAACAAACGATTCCGGGACGCCGTGAGCAGGCGGGGGCGCTGCGTGAGCGGCCGCTGGCGGCCGTGGCGCTCTTGCTGGGCGTGCTGCTGCTGCTGGGCGTGCCGCCGTTCAGCGGCTTTTTGCCCAAGCTGATGCTGATCGCGTCGAGCCAGGAGCGCGGCCTGATCGTGGCGCTGGTGGTGGGGCTGAGCCTGGTGCTGAGCGGCGCGGCGGGCGCGAAGCTGCTGCGGCGATTGCTGCTCCAGCCGCGTGACGTGCCTACCACGCGCAGCTTGCTGTCGGACGACATCGAGCGGCTGGCGACAGTGGGCGTGCCTTACGCGCCGCGCGTGCTGCTGGGCTTGATCCTGCTGCTGGTGCTGGGTAGCCTGGTGCTCGGCATGTGGCCGCAGCCGATCGTCGCGCGGCTCGACGCCTCGGTGCGCGCGCTGTCGTTTTTGAGTCAATAAGGAGCGCGTGATGCCGCGAGCTATCCGTGTTTTTCATCTCTGCGCCGGCGACTGCGGCGCGTGTGCCGCCGAGGTCTGGGCGGCGGTCGAAGGCTCGTCCGAGCTGGACTGGGCGTCCACGCCGCAGTCGGCGGATGTGATCGCGCTGACGGGCAGCATTCCGCCGGCTAGCCGTAACTCGCTGCTGGCGATCTATACCTCGCTGGTCAAAGACCGCCTGCCGCTGGTTGCGGTCGGCCGCTGCGCCATCGACGGGCATCCGTTTGGCAAGGGCGGCATTGCGGCGCTGCCCGAGATTGCGGCGCGGCGCAAGGTGGACGGCTGCCCGCCGCTGGTCGAAGGCGTTGTCGAGGCGCTGCTTGAGTCGGCGCGACAGCCACGGCTGGTGGAGTCGTAGGTTTATGACGACGCTGTTTCAACTGCTGGTCTATCCCGGTCTTCTGTGGGTGAGCTTTGTGGCGCTGGTGCTGATCGCGGCGCTAGGACGGTCGGCGCGCGGCTCCCAGGCGATCCGCAAGACCTGGCTGGCGCTGCGCGGTGTTGGGCCGCTACCGCACGCGCTCTCGATCATTTTTAGCTTCATCGCGCTTGGCCTGCTGCCGTGGACCGCAACGCCCTTCGCGCCGCTGCCCAATCAGGATCTCTGGCGGCTGTGGGCCTTTGTCGAGGCCAGCTTTCTGGTCGCGCTGCTGCCGGGCTTGATGTCGTCGCTGCCTGCGGTTAGTCGGGCGGCGGTGCGCGAGGCGCAGATCGGCGTAAGCGGTCGCGTGGCGCTGTGGATAGCGGTGCTGGTTGGGCTGAGCTGGCAAGGCACCGATCTTTTCGATCTCGGGCCGCTGCTGCTGGGCGCGCTGGCGGCGCTGCTGGCGCTACCGCTGGCCGCAGGCTGGCAGCCGTTCAACGGCGAGAGCGGTCTCGGCCTGGGTGATGCCGACGCGCATCTGGCACCTGAGGAGATCGGCGTGGCGCGCTGGGCGCAAAATCTGCGCGGCGTGCTGCTGATCGCGCTGGTGGCGACGGTCTTTGTGAGCGCGCCGCAGCTGATCTGGTGGCAGCAGCTTGGCATCAAGCTCTGGCTGGGCGTGGCGGTCGCGCTGATCGGGCGTGGCCTGCGCGGCGGCTCGGTGCATCGCACGCTGGGCGTGGCGCTGCGCTTCTGCTGGATGATCGTGCTGCCACTGGCCGCGATCGCGCTGGCCGGGCGGATCTGGCTGGGTGGGTAGCTTGTTACTGCGGCTCAGGCGGCGTTGCGCAACTCCTCACGAACAATCCGCCTGAGCAATGCTTCCAGCGGCTCGCGCTGGTGGTCGATGTACTCGCGGAGCGCACGATTGATCAAGGTCTGGTAGTTGCCTCCGCCTGCTGCATGAACTTCTTGTCGAAACCAGTCCAGAATGTCATCATCTAAGCGAATGGTAATTCTTGTTTTTCCTGGTTGGACTGCTACAACCGCGCTACGTTTGGCAGATCCAAAATCGTATTCGTCTTGCATAGGCTATGTTTGGGCGTTAAAGATCGCGTCCGACTGACATACAAAATCCGGCAGAACCAGCGATGTTAGCTCATCGTTGCCGGTAATTGTTTGCTGAAGCTCAAGAACGTTCTCCTCAATCGCATACACTTCGAGCGCTTGCCGCTCAGGATCGACGATCCAGTATTCGCTCACTCCAAACCGGCCATAGATCTGGCGCTTGGTCACCCGATCACGATAGGCATTCTCCTCGCCCGGCGAAAGAATCTCGATCACTAGCTCGGGCGCGGCAATAAAGCGATCGTCAACCACGATTTCTGCCTGGCGCTCGTAGCTGACGAACACAAGATCGGGAATAACACTGCTGATCTGATCGAAGACAATTCCTGGCGTCGCAAAAACCTCGCCGATCGGATGCCGACTCAGGTGCTGGTGGAGCAGCGCAAAGATGTTGCCCGAGATCCGCTGATGCGTCAGGCGCGGCGCACGCGACACGACGAGTTCTCCTTCCAATAACTCGTAACGATTGCCGTCGTCCGGCATCAGTTCCAGATCCGCCACCGTCAGCGATGGTTTTAGGGGTGTTGCCATAGAATGTTCCTCGCCGTTAGTGTATCAAGCCGAGCAGAAAGCGTGCAAGAGCTTTTTCGCGCATTATCCGCTTCAAAGCGGCAGCAGCCTGGCGCTTTGAAGCCGCGAGATCAGCCCCGGTCGAGTGCGGTATTGCGCGGCGATCGCTCGCACACGGGCGTTGAACTCGGTCAGCTTGCCCTGATGGGCGGCTAGCTCGCTCAGATCTTTCAGCAGCTTGATTGCCTCATCATATGATTTGATCTGCTTCTCCTCGATCAGCGTCATCACGTTGGCCCACATGCTCTCCTCCGTAGCCGCGATCTGCTCAAGCCGCTTGAGCCGCGCCTGCTCTTCTGCCTGTCGCTCCGCCAGCTTGCGTGCTTTGCGGCGCTGGGTTGCCAGCCGCAGCAGATGATCCAGTCGCCGGCGCGTGGGTGAGCGCTGAGGCTCTGCGGCGCTCGTTCGTTCACGTAGCCGCTTCAGCAGATGGAAGCGCAGATTTGGTTCGCCCTGCGCCAGCCTGAGCAGCCACTGCTTGCGCTCCTCCTCGGATAACGTTTCGATCGCGGCTACAAAATCTTCGTCCGTGCCCTCCAGCGCAGGGCTGGCCTCAACCACAACCGATAGCAGATCCTCATCGATCTCAAACAGCTCAATAAACGTTTCCAGCTCAGGCGTCAGCTGATGAAGATTGGGCGGCACCGGCGGCTCAAACATCTCGCCGTCGATCTCCTCATCGCCTTCGACAGTGGCCGCCTTGAGCCAGGCCAGATAGAGGCAGCGCAGATCGCCCTGAAGAATGCTCTGGCGCAGCGGCACAAGCGCAGATAGCTTGCCCTCGCCCTCGATCCAGTTTCCGCTGCCACCAGTCTCATCCATGATATTGATATTGAGCAGCCAATATTCGCCGCGCCGCGTGATCGAGACCGACTCGAAGGTGCAGTATGGAAGAATCGTCGAGCGATCGAGCAGCGCGGTGGGAAAGCGAAACGCCAGCTGGCAGTTTCCCCAGTTGGTCACGTGGAGCAGCGCATCGAAATATTGGGCCAAAATGTTCTCGGGATCGCCCCGAAAATCGCCGTAGGAATAGGTGTAGATCGCGTGGTTGGGCGTGACGTTCGCGCGGCTGGAAAGACGGCGTAGCTCGGTCTGCTCTTCCTGGGTCAGCCGGCGATCGAGTGCCTGAAACTCGTAGTACTGGTATTCCATGGCCACCTCTTGCTTGTTAGCTCTCCAAATAGTAGGACGAAAGTAGCTTTGAGCGCAAGCTAGGTCCAGGCACAGGGCACGACAAAGGAGCGCCATCGCTGACGCTCCTCCAAAGCTTGAAGATTGTTTGCTGGCTCTAGCCGCGCAGCACCAGCACGCCCAGGAAGGTTAGCAGCTGGAAGAAGACCGGCATTGCGCTGCCGCCGATGAGCGCCGCGCCGCGCCAGCCGTAGAGCGCCTCCCACAGCCCGGCGGTCAAAATCCCGGACCATACGATCCCGCCGAACCAGACCAGCAGCGCCAGATTGGGAAAGCCCATAAAGGTCAGCAGAATCGCGACCGCCAGTGGCAGCAGACGCGGCAGCTGCGCCGTGGGATACATGTACAGGCCCTGGTAGCCCTTGTTGCCGATGCCGACCATCTGATCCAGCGACGAGGCCAGGAATCCGGCCAGCGGCCACTCGGCCAGGCCCCAGATCACCGCAATGATCAGCATCAGCGGCACCTGCGCCGAGATCAGCAGGCCCTTGTACATCATCCAGTAGATCAGCAGCAGCGCCGCCGGACCGGCCGCGTTCCACAGCATACACACCCCGGCGCGCAGCAGCGCCTGCGGCTCCAGCGCCTGCGGCATATCGTCATCGCTCTGGTACTGCATCACCAGGCGATCCAGCGCGTCTGCCGGCCGAACCGCCATCATCAGCAGCCAGCCCGGCGCGTCGTCGCGGAGCTTGAGCGGCTCATCCGGCTGCTGGCGGCGCGTCAGCTCAAGCGCCATGCGCTGCATCAGCGGCTCGAAGGGCTGGATCGTGGGCCAGATCAGCGCGCCACGCCCGACACCGCCATCGTAGAGCCAGGGACCCATGCGGAAATACCAGGGCAGCGCGGCCTCCTCGGCCTCGACCAGCACAACATGCTGGCCTTCGCGCACATCGGTCGCTTTGACCACGCGTACCTGCTCCCAGCTCAGATGATGCGATCGTCCCAGCGCCGTGAACGTGATACCGGCTCCGTCGACTGCGACCGCCGGGAACAGATGGCGGATCAGCAGCAGCACGCCCGCCACCAGCGCCAGCCCCACATGCGCGCCGATCAGCAGGCCCCAGTCCGAGACCAGCGGCTGAATCTCGCGAGAGCTAAAGAGCGCGGTTTCTTGCAGCGAGGGAAACTTGAAGATCAGAAAGGTGATCCAGGCGTCGAGGTAGCGCCACAGCGCAAAGCCGACGATCAGCGCCGTGACCGTGTTCAGGATCGTGTGGACGAGCTTCGGATAATCGGCTGCGGCGGTCTCGCCGGGCAGCGTTGTGCTGGGATGAGGCTGTGCATAGCCGGCACCGCCCATGCCTGGCATCGTCAGCGTGGGAGCCATGCCGGCGGTCGCCGCGATCGGCTGGAAGACCGGCGTGTCGGAGGCGGGCGCCGGGCGGCGGAACATATTCGTCGGGCTGAGCAGCAGGCCAAACAGCGGTGAGCGCTGCCCATCTTCCAGCTCGATGTCGAGCTTCTCGCCGAGCTTGCGCCGTCGCGTGATCTCGTCCATCATCTCGCGCAGCAGGCCCTCGCCGTCTTGCATGCTGGAGGTCAGCAGAAAGCCGCGCCGGAAGCCGAAGCGATACACAAAGCTGTACAGGCGATGCCAGGGCGTGAGCTGCTTGTCGTCGGTCTGAACCAGCACCACAAAGCGCCTGCCGTCGGCGTTGTCGGTGACACGGATCGCGCGGATGCTTTCCCACTGCACGGGCACCCAATCATTGCCGAACCAGACCAGCAGGCCGCGTACGCTGAAGCGAACCGTGGGAAACGCATTGCGGATCAGGAGTGTTGCGAGCAAAACTACCAGCATCACAATCAGCGCGGAGGTCAGATCACTGCGCGCGGGATCGCTGGGGCCGGTCCGCTCCATCCAGCGCAGCAGCTCGCCAATCTGCGGCGCTTTCTGCACAATCGCCGGATTGAGCGGCCAGCGCTCAGTCGCCAGCAGCAGCGCCGTGCGAAACAAATTGAGCGCGCTCCAGGCAACCAGCAGCCCACACAGAAGCTCGATCGGCCAGGTGATGCGGCGGGGATAGCGATATACGTGTTCGATCAGCATGATAAACTCCGTCATGACCAGGTGAGATGACCGTGACCTTGCCTGTCCGACGGAGCTTGCTCAAGCTAAAGGTTGAGATTACTCGTCGGCCCAGGGCGTCAGCGTCAGCCCATCTACGCCAACTGAAAGCTGTTGAATGCGAAGCTCGGCTGCGTCCAGCAATTGTTGGCAGCGCGTCGAAAGCGCGACACCTTCCTCATAAAGCGCCAGCGCTTCGGCAAGCGGTAGCTCGCCGGTTTCGAGCCGCTCCACCACTTGCTGCAAGCGCTGCATCAGCGCCTCGTAGCTGGGTGTTGCGTCTCCTGCGGTAGCTGTTTTTCGTGGCACAAATACTCCTTGAATCTTTAGCGACAAGGGCCGCAACGTCCATAGCCCTTCGGTCCCTGTTGTTGCGACAGGGAAGGTTAACGACGCCTTAACCGATGGGCCCAATCCCATGGTCGACGCGCGCGCCGAGCACGCCGTCACGCAGCTCAAGCAGCAGCTCGTCGCCGTCCGTGACCGACTCCGGGTTGAGCACGACCGAGCCGTCGGCGCGGCGCACAACCGCGTAGCCACGTGCCAGCGTCGCGCGTGGGT
>DASWTQ010000503.1:0-12934 GCA_036402055.1 Herpetosiphonaceae bacterium | reverse complement strand
GGGCCGCTCAAAGTGCAGGCTGGGCGGGATCTGCTGGTGTTTGAGCGCGAGCACGGTTTTGATCAGCGCGGCCACGCCGGCAGCGCGATCCAGGTGGCCGATGTTGGTCTTGACGGAGCCGATCGCGCAGTAGCCGGTCTGCTCGGTATCGGCGCGAAAGGCTTTCGTCAGCGCGGTGATCTCGATCGGATCGCCCAGTGCCGTGGCCGTGCCGTGCGCCTCGACATAATCTATGGTCTCGGCAGACACGCCGGCATCATTCAGCGCGGCGCGAATCACCGCCGCCTGGCCGTCGACGCTGGGCGCCGTGTAGCCGACTTTGTGCGCGCCATCATTATTAACCGCCGTGCCCCGAATCACCGCGTGAATAGTATCGCCGTCGGCCAGCGCATCTTCCAGGCGCTTGAGGACCACCACGCCAGCGCCGTTGCCGAAGAGCGTTCCGCCGGCGCTGGCGTCAAAAGCGCGACAATGACCGTCGGGCGAGACGATTCCCTCTTCCTGGTAGTGATAGCCGCTTTCTTGCGGCACCACGATCGACACGCCGCCGGCCAGCGCCACATCGCACTCGCCGCGCAGCAGGCTTTGCCGCGCCAGGTGGACGGCGACCAGCGAGGTCGAGCAGTAGGTCTGCACTGTCAGGCTGGGGCCTCGGAGATTGAACTTGTAGGAGACGCTGGTAGCCAGCGAGTCTTTATCGTTGCCAATAATCGTTTGCAGTGGGTCGATCGAGGCGACAAAGGCGGGATCGGTGTACAAGCCCAGCAGGTAGGTGCTGATGCTGGCTCCGGCAAAGACGCCGATCGCGCCCGGGTAGGCGGACATGGCATAGCCGCTCTGCTCCAGGGCTTGCCAGGCGCACTCAAGGAAGATGCGCTGCTGTGGGTCCATCAGCTCGGCCTCACGCGGCGTGTAGCCGAAGAAGCCCGCGTCAAACGCCGCCATGTCGCCGATTACCGGGCGAGCTTTGACGTAGTTCGGATCGTCGAGCAGGGCGGCGGGAATGCCGGCCTCTCTCAGCTGATCGTCGCCGAAGAAGGTGATCGACTCGACGCCATTGCGCAGGTTTTCCCAGAACGCCTCGACGTCCTGGGCACCCGGGAAGCGTCCGGTCATGCCAACGATCGCGATCGCCTGCTGTTCCTCGGCGGGTACGCGAACGCTGCGTGCAGGTGCGCTCGGCTGTGGCGCGCTCTGGCTTAGCTCCGGGCTGAGATACGCGGTGAGCGCATTGACCGTCGGCGCTTCGAAGAGCGTCACCGGCGCGATCTGCACATGAAGCTCGCGCTTCACCTCGGCGATCAGCTGCATGCCGCTCAGCGAGTTGCCGCCCAGATCAAAGAAGTTATCGTCAAAGCCAACCTGCGGCACGTTCAGCACGCGCTGCCAGATCGCGGCGATCCGGCGAGCCAGCTCATTACGCGCGGGCAATGGCTGAGCGGTATCAATCTGGACGCTCGTGTCGCCGGCGTCACGCAGCGCGTCGAGCCTGACCCACTGCGCGATCCGCGCGTGTAGATCGCCGGTCGACACAATCACCTGCGCGCCGGGATCGCGGCTCAAGATGTGCAGCAGCGCCGCCCGGCCTTCATCGGGCGAGATCGCAAGCTCGGACAGCGTTACGCCGATCGTGTCGTTGGGATCGTCAGCCTGATGCCAGCTATCCCAATCGACGCTGATCCAGGGAGTACCCGTCTGCTGGCGCTGCTGGTAGGCGAAGGCATCCATGAACTGGCTTGCCGCCGCATAGGCGACGTTGCCGAGACCGCCGAGCACTGATGCGAGCGATGCTTGCAGCAGGCAAAAGTCGAGGCGACGACCCTGGAGCGCCTGCGTCAGAACGATCAGGCCGTGGATCTTGGGATCAAAATGTGCCGCTGTCTCGGCTGCGCCCGTATCCTGGATCGCCCGGAACGACGCGCCGCGAGCGACACCGGCGGCGTGAATAACGCCATGCAGCGCGCCAAAGACACGCTCGGCCTCGGCGATAGCGGCGCTCATCTCAGGTAGATGGGTGATGTCGGCCTGAAGCACAAGCACCTGCGCGCCGAGCGACTCCAGGGCTTGAACCTGCCGCCGCTTGCGCCCGATCAGATCGTGCTCGTCGTGGGCTGCTAGCCAGTCGTCCCAGGATTCGCGCGCGGGCAACGCCGATCGTCCGACCAGCACCAGATTGGCGCGCACGGTGTGGGCGATGTGTGTCGCCAGGGCCAGGCCGAGATTGCCAAGACCGCCGACAATCAGATAGGTGCCGTCGTCGCGCAGCAGCGTTTGCGCCGGCGCGGTCTCTGCATCCTGCTGTGCGAATACTTGCACCCAGCGCTCGCCCGCTCGATAAGCGACTGCTGGCTCGTCGAGCGGCGTGGTCAGCTCGGCCAGCAGTTGATCGACTACGCTTTCCGCTGTGGGCAGCTCCACGTCGACGCTGCGGCAGGAAATGTTGGGCTGCTCCTGCGGAAGTACGCGCCAGGGGCCGAGGATCGCGGCTTTGGCCGGATCGACGACTTCGCCGTCGTGGATATGCTGAAGCCGCGTCGAAAGCAGCGTCAGCTGGATCGGGCCGGCTGCGCGCTGGCGGTGGAGCGCCTGCGCCAGATACAGGACGCTGTAGAAGCCGCGCTCCAGAGTTGTGTCTACGTCGGCCTCGGCGGTCAGCATCCAGCCGTGGACGATCCGCTGAGGCAGCTGGCCGCTGGCGCGCAGCGTTGCGAGGAGCGCGTCGTAGTCTTCAGCCTGGGCCGGGTTGATGCTGTAGCGATCCTCGGCCACACGCGAGTAGCGATCGCCGGCTTCGACCACGGCGACGGCCTGACCTGCCGCCCGTAGCCGCGTCACGAGCGCGTCGGTGCTAACGTTCGCATCGCTAAAAACCAGCCAGCGCAGTCTGGCACCATCAACGGGCGCCGGCGCGGGCATAAGCGGGTTGCGCTGCCACTCGGGACGATACAGCCAATCCTCTACGCGCGGTCGCTTCTTGAGCGTGGCTGTGTAGCTCGGTTGCATGGCCGGCGGTGGGCTAATATCGATCCAGTAGCGCTGGCGCTCGAACGGATAGGTCGGCAATGGCACGCGACGGCGCTGCTCATCGGCGCTGCGCGCTTCCCAGTCAAGTGTCACGCCCGCGATCCAGAGCTTGCCGAGCGTCAGCAGCATAAAGGCCAGATCGGAGCGCTGATCGTTTGGGTGGCGCAGCGAGGACAGCATGGGCAGGTCGGGCTGCTGGTGGCGAGCAAGCGTGCTGAGCACGGTGCCGGGTCCGACTTCCAGCAGCAGATGCGAGCTACCGGACATTAGCGCGGCCAGGCCGTCGGCGAAGCGGACGGGCTGGCGCAGGTGCTGCACCCAGTAATCCGGGCTCGTGGCCTGCGCGGGCGTAATCCAGGTGCCGCTTACATTCGAGATAAACGGCGTCTGCGGCGGCTGGAGCCGGATCTGCTGGACGGCAGCGCGAAAGGCGGGCAGGATCGGATCGAGCAGCGCCGAGTGGAAGGCGTGCGACGTGTGCAGCCGCCGCGTCTCGATACCTTGCGCGGCTAGCCGCTCCGCCAGCGCGTCGATCGCAGGAATCGGGCCGGAGACCACGCAGGCACTGGGACCGTTGATCGCAGCCAGATCGAGATCGGTCGGGAGGAAGGTTCGCACCTCGGCCTCGCCACGCGGGATCGCCAGCATGGCTCCAGGCGGCAATGTCGCCATCAACCGACCACGGGTCGCCACCAGGCGCAGCGCCTCGGCGAGGGTGAACACGCCCGCCAGCGTGGCGGCGACGTACTCGCCGATCGAGTGGCCGAGCAGCGCCTGGGGCACGATCCCCCACTGCTGCCAGAGCTGCGCCAGCGCGTACTCAATCACGAAGAGCGCGGGCTGGGCGATGGCGGTCTGGGTTAGCTGCGCGGTTGCCTGCGCGTGCTGCTCGGACGCCGGATACAGCACGCTGCGCAGATCGAGGCCGAGGTGTGGCCGCAGCAGCTCGCAGCAGGTATCGACGGCTTGGCGAAAGACCGGCTCCGTCGTGTACAGCTCCTGGCCCATGCCCACATACTGCGCGCCCTGGCCTGGAAGCAGGAAGGCCAGCGGCCGCTCGCCGGTTGTCACGCCCCCAAGCACGGCCTGGGGATCGTTGTTCTCAAGCACGGCGGCTGCGTCGGCGCTGGTCTGGCTGACGATCACGCGGCGATGCGCAAAAGCTCTGCGTCCAACCTGAAGTGTATAGGCCACATCCGCCAGATTCAGGCCGGGCTCCTGGCGCAGGTGGTGTGCCAGGTTGGTCGCCATACGATCCAGCGCCGCTTCGCTCCGCGCCGAGATCGGGAGCAGCTGCCAGGGTCGGCTCGGGCCGCTTGGCGGTGTGGACGGCGCTTCTTCAAGAATGACATGCGCATTAGTGCCGCCAAAGCCAAACGAGCTGACTCCGGCGCGGCGCGGTCCTTGCGCAACCTGCCAGGGTCGCAGCGTGCTATTGACGAAAAACGGGCTGCCGGCAATCTCCATGCGCGGGTTCGGCTGCTCGAAATGCAGCGTGGGTGGGATCTGCCGGTGTTTGAGCGCCAGCACGGTTTTGATCAGGCTCGACATACCAGCCGCCGCGTCGAGGTGCCCGAGGTTGCTCTTCACCGAGCCGATGGCGCAAAACTGTCGTTTGTCGGTGCTGGCACGGAACGCTTCGGTAAGCGCCAGCACTTCGATCGGATCGCCCAGCGCCGTGCCGGTGCCATGCGCCTCAACATACGAGATCGTGTCTGCCGAGATATTGGCGTTGGCATGGGCCTCCATGATCACATCGACCTGGCCCTCGATGCCCGGCGCCGTAAACGTAGCTTTCTCCGCGCCGTCGTTATTCGTCGCGGAGCCCTTGATGATAGCGTGGATCGTGTCGCCGTCGGCCAGCGCATCTTCCAGCCGCTTGAGGACCACCACGCCTGCGCCGCTGCCGAAGATCGTTCCGCCGGCTCTGGCGTCGAAAGGGCGGCAGTGACCGTCGGGCGAGTAAATGTCGCCGTCCCGGTACAGGTAGCCGGTTTTATGCGGCACGTTGATCGCGACAGCGCCGGCCAGCGCCATATGACATTCGCCGATCAGCAAAGACTGGCAGGCCAGATGCACGGCGACCAGCGAGGTTGAGCAGGCCGTCTGGATGGCGTAGCTCGGCCCTCTGAGACCGAACTTGTACGAGAGGCGCGTGCTCAGCATCGCGAGATCGCCGCCCAGCACAATCTGGAAAAAATCGATCGAGCGGAGCAGCTCCGGCTGCGCGGCAAGATGAAACAGGTAGGTGTTGGTTTTGGCCCCGGCGTACACACCGACCGGCCTGGAGTAGCGTTTCGGATCGTAGCCGGCGTGCTCCAGGGCTTCCCAGGCAGACTCAAGCAAGACTCGCTGCTGCGGGTCCATAATTTCGGCTTCAACTGCCGAGTAGCCAAAGAAGGAGGCGTCGAACAGATCGATATTGTCGAGCAAGGGAGCGGCTTTGACGTAGTTCGGGTGGTTCAGATCTTCCTGGCTGACACCTGAAGCGAGCAAATCCGCGTCGCTGAGCGGCGTGATCGACTCGATGCCGTCACGCAGATTGCTCCAGTATGTTTCGAGGTTATTTGCGCCCGGAAAGCGACATGACATGCCAATAATCGCGATTTCCGAACCGTCCATTCCCTCTAACACATCTGAGTTGTCCACCATGCACTCCTTCATCCGGCACTATCAGTGGCTACCTTGCAGCTATGATGCTGCAATAGATCCGCCTTGGGGCTGGCTGGCTGGCGTCTTCGCCGCCCATGTCGGGAATAACTAACCGCGTATCGGCGGTCACGCTCAACCAAAGTTGTCGCAAAGCAGGCGCGGCTCTCTCCGTAGCTCCAGACTCGCGAACATGGCCCAAAGATCATAGTTGATCCAGAGTCGCCGCTGGTAGTCGCATGCTAAGCGGAGATTGTCGGGAGCCGGCGTAGCAGCAATTGGAGCGAGCTGCGCGCGCCTGGTGGATGAAATGCCGGGAACATGACGGCGATTGGATGGGCTTGAAGATCGAGTTGGCGGGGATGGGTGGTTGTGCTGGAGATGCACACGTCACCAGCAATGCAGGCATTGAGGCACCGGACGGGCGCTGCCTATGCCGGCTTAGCGCTTCAACACGAGTCGCCAAATTGTCTGATTGTAGTAAGCCCGAAGTTATCAGTTCCATACATGAGCCTGGCATGCCAATCCTGTGTACATCGTTGCTCGTGACGGATGCTACCTGGAGGTGAGACGACACGGTGATGGTGCACTCACGGCCAAGGTCGATGTTATCTCGTACACGAACAACCTGGTTTTTAGAGCATACTTGCTGATCGTGGTGTTGTAGCTTGTCGCGTAGACCAGGCTTGTAGATGGATAAATCTGGTGTTTACACAATAAATATTACGGGATTGCTATCATTTGTCAAATTTTTGACAAAGCCGTCCTGGCTTGTCAGTGCGTCTGTGATGAGCTGGCGTAGGGCTGATCCGTCATCCAGGCGCGCCAGTCCTACGTGTAGATGCAGACTAGGGTGTCAGTGTCAGGCGGCTTGCGCTGCTCTTCTCAACCGCCGCGCGCGAGAAGAGCATTGGGTGAAGCTCTACCTTTTCCCACGGCTCGATCATATCGGTGCGGTGCGGATGAAAGATGTGCTCGCTCTGTCCCGTCGAGTTGATCGCGCCCGAGTCATCCCAGTTAGCCAGGTTGATAACCATGCGCTGAGCCGTGCCGCCGTCCATGCGGAACGAGCTACCAGGAGTGAGCCAGGCACTATTGATGGTGAACTCGCTGCCGCGTGCTGGAATAGTCGGACTGTTGAAGATGCGCTCGACGATCGGGATGCCGCTTTGACCAAGGGGCTGATGCACAAAGGTGATCGTGTGGATGCGGCCCCACGTCCAGCCCGATACATCTGCTCCGTGGTGCGTTTGCAGCCACTCAAGGGCATCAGCCAGGCTGCGCCGGCTTATATCGTCGCGGCTCTCAACCGCAGCAGTACTTTGATCGTCGAACCACTGATTGTTCGGCTCGTCGAGCATATCGACCATCATGCCCATCGAGAGCCAGCCGTAGCCGCGATACGCGATCAGCGTCTTTTCACCTAGCTCGTCGCGGAGCGTATTATCGACTAGAAACCAGCTCCAGACCTGGAAGATCGTCGCGCCAACCCGGTCGGTCTCGAAGCGAAGATCCCAGCCTCTGACCTGCTCAAGCGCCTGGCGCTCCAGATCGTTTTGGGGCGTGACGCTCAGCAGGTAGGGGCGCAGTATTTCGGCCGGCTGCGAGAACGAGTCCGCTTGCAGCGCGCGCATGTCCTCAACCGTGGCCTTGGATGTGACGGCTAGATGATCCTTGATGCGCTTGATCCGATATGGATCGGTCCACTCGTAGCCATAGGCCTGCTGATACCGGTAGGTTGTCGGAACAACAGCATCGTTGGCTGTGGCAAAAAAATTATCAGGCGGATTGAAAACGCTGTAGAGCTGCTCGTCCTCGATCATGCCATCCCACTCATACTCATCGGTCCAGCCGGGGACAGGGAACAGGCCCTGGTGCCCGGGCTTGCGCAGTGGAAGATCGCCGGCCGTGTGGTAGCCGATGTTGCCGTCGACATCGGCATAGACGAAGTGCTGCGTCGGCGAGTCCCAGAACGTCAGCGCCGTGCGGAACTGGGCCCAGTTTGTCGCGAGATTGATCTGGAGCACGCCGCGCATCAGATTGGCGCCGTCAAGGGTGGCCCAGCGCAGGGCGATCGGCTCGCCCTCGGCCATGCGCGGCACAATATCGTTGACGATTGGCCCGTGGCGCGTGATGCCTACCTCCAGCGTGATCGGCTTGCTCCCCTGCACTTCGATGACTTCCTGCCGGATCTCCAGATCATGCCATGTATTCATGTACTCGTACTGAGTCGGATGCTCACGATCATTCAGCTTCTCAATGTACAAGTCTTGCACATCCGAGGGAAGATCGGTAACGCCCCAGGCGATCCGCTGGTTGTGACCGATGATCACCGCAGGCACGCCAGGAAAGGTAAAGCCAACGGTATCGAAGCGACCGCCATGCAGGCCGTTCTCGTACCAGGATGAGGGCATCCCTAATCCCAGGTGGGTATCGTTGGCGAGGAGCGGCTTTCCGCTAGCAGTTCGGCTGCCGTCAAGCACCCAGTTGTTGCTGCCCTGGCTGATATGATGACGATTGAGCAGTTCGGCTACGTCGTCGGGCAGCGGCGTGCCGGCCTCCTGAGACCACTTGAACTGCTCGATGCCATCAGGCACATTGATCGGCAGGCCGTAGGCGTAGGGCGGCATCAGCTGCTGCGCGGCAGGCTGGCCCAGCTTGCTTAGGAGATCGGCGCGAAGAGTCTCCAGCACATGATTCCACGATAATGTCGAGGCCATGACTTTGCCCCAGACCAGCGTGTCAAGTGGCGTCCAGGGCTCGGGCGTGTGGCTCAGCGCTTGAAACTCAATCGGCAGGCGATTCTGGTGACTCGTGATATAGGCGTTGATACCCGCCGCATAGCTATCGAGCACGGTACGAGTCTCAGTGTCGAGCATAGCTAGCTCACGCTCGGCGGCAAGGCGCAGTCCCATCGTTCGCGTGTAGCGATCAAACGGAAGCGTCGCGGCGCCGAACACGGCGCTCAGCGTGCCGTGACCTATGCGGCGATTAAACTCCATCTGCCACAGCCGATCCTGCGCATGGACATAGCCCTGCGCAAAGAAAAGATCGGTCTCATTCTTCGCGTAGATATGCGGAATACCCCATTGATCACGGATGATCTCGACCGGCTGCTGCAAGCCTGTGATTGTCACCGTCCCATCGACTTGAGGCCATGTTCGGCGCACGAACCATGTACCGCCGGCCGATGCTATGATGACGACGACGACAAGAAATACCAGCAGACCTTTGAGGATTTTTCGTAGCAATCGCATCGTTCTAGCTACCTTGCCTATCTATGCCGTCGCGCGGATTTTGCCGTATTTTTCGGTACTTATCAGCGCTGAGGAAACGTTATGTTATACCGGTAATCATAGTTGCCTGACACACCGCGTCACCGTCCGCTACCTGCGGGCGCGGCGTTGCTGCTGGTATTGCCGGCGCTGGCTCATCTGCTGCCGCAAGTCGTCGAGCTTCTCGTTGCGCCGCTGCTGCTCTAGCGCCTCATCCTGGCTCAGCACTTCGGCAAGCGCCTTGATGGTCAAGGTCTGGTACAGCTTGACGGCGGATAGCTCGACGTTGAGCTGCTTTTTGAGTCCCGCCATGACCTGGATCGCGATAAAGGAGTCGCCTCCTAGCTCGAAGAAGTTGTCATGAATGCCAATCTGCTCAAAGCCCAGCGCGCGCTGCCAGATCTCGGCCAGAGTCTGCTCGATCTCGTTGCGTGGAGCAGCGTATTCGGTCTGAAGCTGCGGGCGCGGGTGCAGCACCTTTGACTCGGCGCTCGATCCTGCCTGGAGCTGCGCTCGTAAAGCGGAAATGCTCTCGGCGTTCTGCGCGATGCGGGTCGGGAGATCGGCCGTGGAAACAACCAGGCGCTGAGCCATACGCGCGCTGAGTGCGCGCCGGAACACGGCCAATCCTTCGTCGGCGGTCAGCGTGAGCTGGTTGTGATCGGCGCTGAATGCTGACAGCCGCGTAGTATCGTCAGGTATAGCCCAGGCGTCCCAGCCCACGCTCAGCCAGCGGCCCGGCTGCGTGTGCGCGATCTCTTGAGCCAGCGCATCCAGCGTGAGATGCGCGGCGGCGTACGCCGCATAGCCACGTCCACCCAGCACCGTTGCCAGCGATGAGACGATCAGCCCGAAGTCAAGATTGACGCTGCGCAGCGCCTGATCGAGCGCCTGTAGCCCGTGCAAGCTGGTGATGAAGATCTGGCGACATTCTTCCGGTGTCAGATCCTGGACCGGCGCAAAGATCTGCGGCCCGGCGCTGCCGACGGTGTAGATCACGCCGTGGATCGTGCCTGTGCGCGCCAGTGTCTCCTGGATATACGCTTCAATCTGCGCGGTATCGTCTAAGGCGCAGTGATAGCGCGTCACCTCAGCGCCAAGCGACTCCAGCTCCTGCTGGGCGTGATCCCGGCTCTCGTTCGGGCCTGGCGCGGTTTGCTCGATCAAAATCAGGCGTGCCTGGACGGTTTGGGCCAGATAGGTCGCAAGCGCATAGCCCGGCCCAACCAGCCCACCGACGATCAGATAGACACCTTGGGGCCGTAGCACCGCCAGCGGATCGGGCTCGTCCAGCCGAATCGGCTCGAATGCAGGCAGCCAGCGCTGGTTGCCGCGATAGACCACGCTGGTTGCCGGCGGCGCGGTAAGCTCAGCCAGCAGCTGGCTAATCATAGCTTCCGGCTGTGTCGGCAGCTCAAGATCGATCGTGCGCCAGCTCACGGTCGGCTGCTCCTGTGGTACAACCAGGCCCAGCGCCAGCAAAGGCACTTTTTCAAGGTAAACCACCGGCTCTCCCGCAACGCGCTGGATATGATCCGCTACCACATTGATCTGCACCGATGCCGGCTCCAGCTGTTGTGCCAGCGCCTGTGTCAGCGCCAGCAGGCTAGCAAAACCGCGCGCGTACAGCGACTCGAAGCTGGTACTTGCCGGGCTATCGGCGGCCTGTGCTGTAAGCGTCCAAAGATGCACGATCGTTTGGGGCTGGAGCTGGCGCTCACGCAGCGCGGCGAGCAGTTCGCTATAGCCGTCCGGCCGCTGCGGATCGATGGTGTAGCTCGTCTCATCGCGCTGCCCGAAGCTTTGTCCCGCATGAACGCTAATCACCGGCTGTCCGCGCTGCGTGAGCAGATCCACCAGCGCGCTACCTATCCCAAACTCATCGGCGAAGACGAGCCAGGGGCCGTGCTCGGCAAGCTGCGGCTGGAGCGCTGGCGGCACTGTTCGCTTCCATGAGGGCAGGTAGAACCAGTCGGCGGGATCAGCCTGTTTGCCGGCGCTCGCCGGGGTTTGAGCTGCGGCCATGCTGTGTGCCCGCTGCCGGCGCTCGATCCAGTAGCGCTCACGGTCGAAGGCGTAGCCTGGCAGCGAGACCCGACGACGGCGATCGCTGCCGTGGAGAGTGCTCCAATCAACAGTCACTCCGGCCAACCACAAACGCCCGAGGCTGCTCAGGATGACAGCGAGATCCGACTGCTGCTCGTGCGGGTGGCGTAGTGAGTGTACGACCGCAGGCTGTGCAGGATGCTGGCGGGCGAAGGTGCTCAGCGTTTGTCCGGGACCGACTTCGAGCAGGACGCGCGTCTCGTCGCGCAGCAGCTCGGCGAGGCCATCGGCGAAGCGAACGGGCTGGCGCAGGTGCTGCACCCAGTAGTCGGGATCGGTGGCCTGCGCGGGCGTGATCCAGGTGCCGGTCAGATTCGAGATGAACGGCGTCTGCGGCGGCTGGAGCCGGATCTGCTGGACGGCAGCGCGAAAGGCGGGCAGGATCGGGTCGAGCAGGGCCGAGTGGAAGGCGTGCGATGTGTGCAGTCGCCGCGTCTCGATTCCCTGCGCCGCCAGCCGCTCCGCCAGCGCGTCGATCGCGGGAATCGGGCCGGAAACCACGCAGGCACTGGGACCGTTGACGGCTGCCAGATCAACATCCGCCGGTAGCAGCGCGCGCACCTCCCACTCGCCGCGCGGGATCGCCAGCATGGCGCCAGGCGGCAGCTCTTGCATCAGGCGGCCACGCGTAGCCACGAGGCGCAGCGCATCGGCGAGGGTGAACACGCCCGCCAGCGTGGCCGCGACGTACTCGCCGATCGAGTGGCCGAGCAGCGCCGCCGGTGTGATGCCCCACGACTGCCAGAGCTGCGTCAGCGCGTACTCGACGACAAACAGCGCCGGCTGCGCGATGGCTGTCTGCGTCAGCTGCGTGGTGGCGGCTACGGCATCGGTTGGCGGCGGATACAGTACGCTGCGCAGGTCAAGGCCCAGCTGTGGCCGCAGCAGATCGCAGCAGCGATCCATCGCTTGGCGGAAGACCGGCTCCGTCTCGTACAGCTCCCGCCCCATGCCCACATACTGCGCGCCCTGCCCCGGCAGCAAGAACGCGACTCCCCTGGCGTCTGCCTCAGTCATCCCTGAAAAGACTTGCTGGGGATCGCGCTCATCCATGGCGGCGGCGGCAGCCGCGAGATCGTCGCTGATGATCACACGCCGGTGATTGAACGGGCTACGACCGACCTGCAAGGTGTAGGCGACATCGGCCAGGCTGAGGTCGGGGTGCTCGCGCAGGTGCGCCGCCAGATTGGCAGTCGCGTTATCCAGGGCGGTACGTGTCTTGGCGGCTAGCGGCAAGATCTGCCACGTGCGGGTCGCAGGCGCGGGCTGCTGCTCCGGCGCTTCTTCCAGAATGACATGGGCGTTCGTACCGCCAACGCCGAACGAGCTGACTCCGGCCCGCCGTGGTGTTGACCGAGCCGGCCAATCACTTAGCTTACTGTTGACATAAAATGGACTGGAGGCAAAATCGATCTTGGGATTGGGCGCGGTATAGTGCAGGCTGGGCGGGATCTTCCGATGCTTGAGCGCCAGCACGGTCTTGATCAGACCGGCTACACCGGCGGCGGCGTCAAGATGGCCGATGTTGGTTTTGACGGAGCCGATGCCGCAGAACTGCTGCCGCTGCGTGCTGAGGCGAAACACTTTGGTCAGCGCGGCAATCTCGATCGGATCGCCCAGCGCGGTAGCGGTGCCGTGCGCCTCGATATAGCCGATGCTCTCGGCCTCAACCTGCGCCACACGCTGGGCGGCGGCGATCACCTCAGCCTGGCCGTCGACACTCGGCGCGGTGTAGCTCATCTTATGCGCGCCATCATTATTAATCGCGGTCCCTTTGATCACCGTGTGGATCGTATCGCCGTCTTCCAGCGCGTCTTCAAGGCGCTTCAAGACCACCACGCCGATACCGCTGCCGAAGATCGTGCCCTGCGCCTCCGCAT
>DASWTQ010000502.1:0-8273 GCA_036402055.1 Herpetosiphonaceae bacterium | reverse complement strand
CCGGTAGCGCACCAGATCGCCCGTGCAGTACAGCCGCGCGCCGGGCTGAACGCTGAACGGATCGGGCACGAAGCGCTCCGCCGTGAGATCGGGACGGTTGCGGTAGCCACGGGCCACGCCCGCACCGCCGATGAGCAGCTCACCGACCACGCCGATCGGCACCGCTTGCCCGTGGACATCCAGCACATAGAGCTGGGTATTGCCCACCGGCCACCCGATCGGCACCGCTTGCCCGTCGACATCCCGCACCGGCTGCCGCGTCGACCAGATCGTCGTTTCGGTCGGCCCGTACAGGTTCCACACCGCCGCCACGCGCGGCAGCAAGTAGGCCGCGAGGTCCGGTGTTAGCGCTTCTCCACCACTCAGCACCCGCAGCTCTGGACGACCGGCCCAGCCGCTATCGCGCAGCAGCCGCCACGTCGCCGGCGTCGCCTGCATGATCGTCGCGCCACTCGCCGTCAGCGCCTGCCCCAACGCCACACCATCGCTGGCCACCGTGCGATCGACCAGCACCACCTGCGCGCCGACCGTCAGCGGCAGCACCAGCTCCAGCACGCTAATATCGAACGCCAGCGTCGTTACGCTCAGCAGCACATCCGTCGCATCCAACCCCGGCGCTTCCTGCATCGTGTGCAGGAAGTTCACCACCGCGCGGTGCTCGACCAGCACGCCCTTCGGTCGCCCGGTCGAGCCCGACGTGTACAGCACATACGCCAGCTGCGCCCCGTCGCTCACCACGGGCGGCAGCGGCGGCGTGGCCGCGATCGCCGGCGCGTCCCGATCGAGACAGACTACTGGCAGCGCAGTCGCGGGCAGTACGTCGCGGAGGGAGTCCTGGGTGAGCAGGAGCGCCAGGCCGGCATCGGCGATCATCACCACGAGCCGCTCAGCGGGATAGGTCGGGTCGAGCGGCACGTAGGCGGCGCCTGCTTGCCACACTGCCAGCACCGCCACCACGAGATCCACCGACCGATCCAGACACAGCCCCACCAGGGTCTCGCGACCGACGCCCTGCGCCCGTAGGTAGCTCGCCAGCTGCGTCGCCCGCGCGTGCAGCTCCGCGTAGGTGAGGGACTCGGCACCACCGCGCACCGCCACCGCGTCTGGCGTGCGCCGCGCCTGCGCTGTCACCAGATCATGGACGCAGCCCGGCGGTATGGCTGCCTCTGTAGCTGCATTCCAGCCACGCAGTTGCTCCGATTCCTCGCTCGTCAAAAGCGGCACGTTACCTACAGGCCGACTCGAATCGGCGGCGAGACCAGTCAGAAGAATCTGGAAATGTTCGGCCATGCGCGCGATCCGGCCTTGCTCAAACAGATCCGTGTTGTAGTCAAGGGCGCCGAAGATCTGATCCTCATCCTCGCGCAGCACCAGGGAAAGATCGAACTGAGCCATCCGGCGCTCGTTGACAAGCGGCTTAACCTCAAGATCGCCCAGCTTGAGCACAGGAATCGTAGCGCCGCTGAAGTTAAAAGCTACCTGGAAGAGTGGCGAGCGACTGGGATCGCGCTGGGGCTGAAGCTCCTCGACCAGCTTCTCGAAGGGAATGTCTTGATGCGCAAAGGTTTCAAGAGCCACTTGCTGGACTCGCCGCAGCACCTCGTCAAACGACGGATTGCCGGACAGATCGGCCCGCAGCACGCGTGTATTGACAAACAAGCCGACTAGATGTTCCAGCTCACCGCGATTGCGCCCGGAGATCGGAGATCCCACCACAATATCGGTCTGGCCTGTATAGCGCAGGAGCAAAACATCAAACGCTGCCAGCAGCACCATAAAGAGCGTCGCATCGACACGCTGCGCCAGCGCGCGCAGATCGCCGGTGAGCGCCGACGCGATCAGCAGTGGATAGCGCGCGCCCGCAAACGTTTGGACCGCCGGACGCGATCGATCCGTGGGCAGCTCCAGCGCCGCAGGTGCGCCTGCAAGATGTTGCTTCCAAAATTTAAGCTGAGCGTCGAGATGTTCACCCTGGAGCCAGCCGCGCTGCCAGGCTGCAAAATCGGCATATTGGATCGACAGATCCGGGAGATCAGGCTGGCTCTGTGCGCTATATGCTCGATAAAACTCGTCAATCTCGCGCCACAGAATATCTTTTGACGTGCCATCGAAGACGATGTGATGAATACCGATGACCAGCAGATGCTCAGCTGCTGAGAGCCGCAGGACCATCGCTCGCAGCAAAGGGCCGGCACCGAGATCGAAGGGCTGATCGATCGCCTCGTGGATGCGGCGCTCGACCTGCGCCTCGCGCTCAGACGGCGGCAGATCACGCAGATCGTAGAGCGGCACATCGATCTGAAGCGCCGGCAAAATCATCTGGCACGCGACACCATCCTGGGCTATAAAGATCGTGCGCAGGGCTTCATGCCGCTGGATCACGCAGTTCAAGCTGTATTCCAGCGCCGCAACGTCGAGCGCGGCGTTGATAGAAAAAATATATGATAGGTTATACGCCGTATTCCCAGGCTGCAACTGGTCAAGAAACCAGAGGCGCTGCTGCGCAAACGAGAGCGGCAGCGGCTGACCGCGGGGGATCGGCTTCAGGGCCGGGGCGCGCCGCTGTGTGCGCATAACCGAGCGAATAGCACGCCACAGACCGGCGTCACCCTCCTGCGATTGCTCCGTCTGCTCAGCAGGCTCTGGTGTACGCTGGAATGGTGCTTTTTTATCGATCATATATCAGTCCTATCTCGCTCCCGCTCACAAACATAGCTAGGCTTTGCGCTGCCAGAGCGCACCCATCGCGGTATGTTCGGCGATCATGAGCTTGCCGTTGGCCTCCAGCAGCCGATCGTTGCTATACATCAGGGCGGCGGAGCGCAGGTCACGAAAAACACGCTCGATACCAATCTGCGGCTCCTGCACATAGCCCTGCGCGAATCCGACTGTCTCGACGAGCCCCTCGACGACCGTGAAGGCAAGCTCAGATACCGCGACTTTCAGGTTATTCAGAGCGATGTTATGGGTAATATCTTCGTACTGCTCGGGCGGCGCGTCTTGCTGCCGGTAGCTGTCCAGCCGATCCGCAGTTTGATTCAGCATCGCCTCCATCAAATCCAGCGACACCCGCAGCCGCGCCAGACGATGGGTGAATAGCTCCGAGGTGAGCTTACGGCTATGTTGCCTGGCCGATCCGCGCAGCTGCCGCACACATCGATCGACCGCGCCTTTGGCCGCTCCATACCAGGCACCAGCCCAGCCCAGATGGCCAACCGGCACCATCGATTGCAGCGCGATCAGACGGAACGGCACATCCAGCACGCGATCGTAGCTCAGGTGAAGATCGAACTGCATAGCGCCGCTGCGTGTCCCGCGCATACCCATGACTTGCCAGTCGCCGGCAGGTGTGATCGAGCCGTCGGCGGGCGTTGCCAGCACCAGGCGCACATCGTTGGGCGGCGCATCCTCGCCGGCGCGTGCCGTGATCAAAAAATAGTCGGCCTCGCCGCCGTAGCTCACCACCGGCGCAAAGCGAGACAGGCGCAGGCCGTCGCCGTCGGGGATCAGCGGAGCATCCGCCGTGAACAAATGGCCGCCCTTGCCGCGCTCAGTTGTCACCGATGCGACGAGCGCTCCACGGTTCGCGATCTCGGCGAGAACATCGGGGTAGCTCTGCGCGGCATGATTGGCCAGGATCGCAGCCTGCTGGCAGTGCATGGCCCAGATCAGCGCGGTCGATAAACAGCCCGCGCCCAGAGCTGCGGCGACGCGCCAGAAGGTTTGCAGGTTGCCGCCTAGCCCGCCGTAGATCTCCGGCACGCCGTAGCCGAAGAGTCCGGCATCACGCAGCGCTGTGACACTTTCGTGGGGAAAGCGCGCCTGCTGATCGACATCTGCCGCCCAGCGAAACAGCACGCTCTGGCTGAGCGCGGTAGCACTCTCGATGAGCGCATGGTCAATCTGCCTGGCGTCGAGCATAAAAGCCTCAACTTTATACTAGCGTGCGCAGCGCAGCCTCAAGCGTGGACGCCGACCGAAACGTTTCTGTGCTCAGCAGCTCGTCCGGGATCATGATCTCGAACGTTTCTTCTAAATCGAGGAGCATATTGATCGCGCTCAACGAGTCAAGACCCAGCAGGCTCAGCTCGGTATCCAGCGGCAGCTCCTGCTGTTGATCCAGGAACTTGAGATGCCTGCGCAAAACCGCTTCCAGCTTTTCAGAAAAAACATCGACGGCCATATTTATATGCTCCCTTCTTGTAGATACTCTCGTACGCGCGGCCCGAGCCATCGGCCGGATCTAGCATTCGCCGGCTATTACTTCAACGGTCAGCGCTTCGACGTCGACTCCGATCCGGCTCAACGTATCAAGCAAATCGTCGTAGCCACGCTCGATATGGTGAATGTTCTTGATCTCGGTCCTGCCGCTCACGCCGACTGCTGCCAGCAGCAAGGCCGCCGCCGCGCGCAGGTCGGTGGCAACCAGCGTCTGGCCGGCCCGATCCAGCGACGAAGGATGAACCACGATTGCGGCATCTTCAAAGGTGATCTGCGCGCCGAGCTTGAGCAGCTCGCGGGCATAGTCGAAGCGCTCAGGCCATACATATTCGCGAATGCGGGCCGGGCGATCGCCTTGTAAAAACATCAGCGCGAAGAATGGTTGGTGATCGCTGTAAATGCCGACGCTGGTTACATCGATGTCTATGTTCGTGATACTCGGCGCTCCCAGGACATGCAGCGAGTCCTCGACCCACTCCAGCGGTACGCCCATCTTGCTCAGCAGACGCAGCTCTTCGGCCAGCCCCGCCCGCACGCGCTCGACGGTCAGCCCGGTCAGTCGCAGCGGAACTCGCGCATGGACGGCCAGAGCGATATAGGTCATGACTGTGCTGATGCATGACATCAGATCGTGACTCAAGATCTGCTGCTCGCTCAGCTCGGCGCCGCCCCGCGAGATACGAATCTCCTGCGGGCCGCGCTGAACACGGTAGCCCGCTGCCTCCACAAACAACAGCAGCTCTTGAACATCCGGCTTAGGATACGGATTGCGAATAATGGTTTCGCCGTGCTCGACAAACAATGCCGCCAGGATCGCCGTCTTGGTCGCTCCCGAAACAAAGTGTCCCGTCAGCACATCGTCGCGCGTCGAAAATTGCTGGATGTCGATGTCGATCGCATGAAAGCCCTGGCTTGTGCCGACGATCCAGCCATCGTTGGCGGTAAACTCCGCGCCGAACGCTTCCAGCACCGTCAGCATATGGTGGACCGGACGGCCGTTGCGCTCTGCGGAACTCAGGCGACAGCCTCCGGTTTCGGGCAGCATCACCGATCCAAAGCGGCCAAGCAGCACCGGCAGGAGATAGATCGAGCCGTGAATCCGCTCCGCAAGCTGATCCGGCACAGCGCCATGCCGGAGGGCACGCGGATTGAGCCTGAGCGTTTCGTTCTCATAGCTCGCTACCCCGCCGCACTGCTCGAAGATCTCCGACAGCACGCGTGTTTCTTCGATCAGCGGACAGTTGCGGATCTCCACGGTCCGGTTAATCGCGACCGTCGCGGCAACCAGCAGCACCATTGCGTGTTTGTAACCCCGGACAGCTACCTGTCCGGGGCGCAGGCAGCCAGGCCGAATCTGCACATCGGTCGGCGTGGAAGATGGCGTTTTTACAGCGCCCTGGCCGAACATACCGCCTCCAAAGTTGCAAGAAATGTCTCCATGATGCTTCGCTCGCCGATGCTGAACCGAAAACAGGTTTCGAGGCCGCGCTCTCCCGCCAGTGATTTCACCATAATTAATCGATCGGCTAACGACTGAACAATGTGCTCCGCTGCTTCGGCTGAGCCGGTATCGACCAGCAGAAAGTTCGTGGCGGATAGCTCGCAGCGCCACTCTGGAAACAGCGTGCCGATTCGCTCGACCAGCCAGGTTTTGGTCTCGGCCAGATCCGCGAGCGCCGCCTGGATGACCTGGTGGTGCTCGAAGCAGTACGCCAGAAAATATCCAGATACCGCAGTCACCGTGTTGGCGCTGCTCCAGCGGGCCAGCACGCTTGCCAGCACAGGCGACGCCAGGATCGCGCCCATGCGCAGGCCGGCCATGCCCAGGCCCTTGGAGAACGAGCGGATCAGCAGCACATGCTCGTAGCGCTGCATCAGTGGTAGATGATCGCCCTCGCTGAAGGCGATATACGTCTCGTCGATCGCTAGCAGATGATTGTGCCGGGCACAGACCCAGGCCAGGCGCTCCATCTCGTCAGCTGCGATCAGCTGGCCGGTAAATCCGTGGGGATTGGTCAGCACAACCAGCGATGCCTCGGCCGTCGACAGGTGCCCGATCAGATCGTCGATAAACGCCACGGTCGATGTGTTGACACACGAGATCGGTGTGACCGCAATATCGAAAAGCCTGGCGTACAGTGTGTAGGCCTGGTAGTTCGGGCTTTGGAGTACCAGCCGCCGCGTGCGACGACCCAGCATATGCAGCACAACCCGGATCGCATCGTCTGCGCCTGCCGTCGGCACAACCGAGCGCTCGTCGAGCCCGTAGTGCCGCGCAATCGTCGTGACGATCTGTGGCCAGTAGGGATAGCGTGACGCGGCCATCGGCGGGCACTCCCGCAAGAACTCGGCGAAGAGCCTTGGCAGCGCCGGGTGATTAATCTCATTACTGGAAAGATTAATCGTATGAGCATAGTTTTTCTTAGCCGGGTACGGCAGCGCATATAGCTGTGAGTCGATATGATCCGATAGCTGGAAGCTCATCTCAATACTCCCCGGTCTCCTGCGCGATCAGTACAGCCCTTGCCCATTGGCGCCCGCCCCCGATCTTGCTTGCCGCTAGACAGGCTGCGGAATCGGAAGATCGTCGCCGCTGCGGATCTTGATCCGCTCCATCACCTGTGTAGGCGCATCGCCGTCGATGTGGAAAAAGATCTTGTGAAAGCGCGCGGCTGTCTCGGCGTCCCACAAACCCTCAACCAGCAGCTGGCGGTTGAACATCGCGACCTCATGCTCGCTCATCGCGCCGGTGATCTGGTCATATGGTGTGTAGATGGTCGGACGAACGCGCGCGCCGGCCGAGCGAGCGTGCTCGATCGTGTAGGCGATGCCCTCGACCGTATCGCCCGGCAAGCCCAGGATAATGAAGCAGTTCAGCTCGACGCCATACTGCCGGCACCACTCGGCAACTCTGTCGAAGGCCTCGCCCTGCTTCTGCTTAATCTTCGGCAGCGATGCGGAGCCCGCGCCCAGCGTTTCCAGGCCGATGCTGATGCGGACACAGCCAGACTTTGCCATCTTGGCGACCAGCTCTTCCGAAAGATGGAAGGTGGTTGTTACGCACTTCCACGGCCACGGCGATCCCAGCTCGATCACGGCGTCGCAGAACGCATGAACCCACTGTTTGTTCAGCGTAAACGTCGGCGCGTAGAAGCTCACATACTCGAAGGGCTGCCGGGTAAACGCATCGCGAATGTAATCGATCACACGGTCAACCGGCAGCCGTCGCTCGCGCCGTCCCTGCATGATCGGCACATCACAGTACATGCAGCCGACGGGACAGCCCCGCGCGAGCGGGATCACCAGCTCGCGGCGCTGGGGAATGCCGCAAAACTTGTTGAGATCATCGGCGTAGAGGCGCAGATGGCCGTCGTATGGGATCTCGGCGACATCCGGCAGCACCCACTCGTCGGCCAGCAAAAACGTGCCCGGCGTCGGCTCGCTATACCCGTCCGCCTGTCGCAGCGATACGCCTGGAACAGCGTCTTGCTGCCCAAGCAGATAGCGCACGTAGCCTGCGACCGCCGCCTCGGCATCGCCGGAGCAGTGAATCGCATCGAAGCCGAACTGCTCGAAGAGCTGTGGATTTTGCTGGCTGAGCCGGCCAAAGGTCATCAGCTTCACCGCCGGATTCAGCACCCTGGCGTAGTGCACGGCGCGCCGGAACGTATCGATCGCGTCGAAATCGTTGAGCATCACCACCAGATCGAACGGCTTGCCGAGCAAGCTGCCGATCTCTTTCCAGGTCTGGCCCATCGCGCACGCGTCGATCGCGGTTACCGACGTGACATCGGGCTGCCGTCGGAGATAGGCCGCGACCGTAAAGAGCGGGAGATGATGACCGGCGTTGAAGTAGCTAGGCACATACGGGGGAATAAGACAAAGAATATTCATGCGAGACCTCTTTCCTGGCGTACGTTTGGCACAGGTATCATAGGCAGCGCTGCGAGGGTTTGGCGCTCCAACAGGTTTGATCGAAGCGTGAGGAGGTCGCGAGCGTTCACACCCATGCCGAGCAGCATCGGCTCAATCCCGCCATAGCGATCTTCGAT